>DAOWHR010000426.1 GCA_030641315.1 Anaerohalosphaeraceae bacterium
GCGGTTTTTTCGGGTTTCTTTTTTGATAGATCGGTTGTTTCTCCGATGTCTTTTGACAGGTCGAACAGGCTTTCATTGCCTGACTCATAGGATTTAATCAGCTTCCAGTTGCCTGCGATTATGGCAGACTGTGGTGTCTGTGACGGTCCCATGCCGTAGTGGGGGAAATGAAAAACCAGATCGTCAGTTCGGTTGAACTCTTTATCTTTGCCGCAAAGCAATGGAACGATACTGACGCCTTCGATGCCTGCCGGGAGGGGACCAACTTTAGCAAGTTCGCAAAATGTTGGAAACAAATCGTAGCCGATGACATTTGTGCGGCAGAATGAGTTTGGTTTGATTCCCGGGCCGTTTATGATAAGGGGGACACGTATGCCGCCCTGCCAAAGGGAAGCTTTTCCGTTACTTAAGGGTGCGTTCTCGGCGGGATTTCGTGGATTGCCAGCACCGTTATCCGACATGAAAACGATGTATGTGTTGTCAGAAATGCCAAGTTGTTCGATCTTGTCGAGCACCATGCCGATTGACGTATCGAGGTCCTTTGTCATGGCCGCATAAGTGACGTCGTTGTGCCGGGTGCCTTTGGTTTTGGTCGCAAAGAGCTGTTTTGTTTTTTCGAGAGCCTGATACTGCCGATGGACAGCGTAATGGGAAAGTTGGAGGTAAAACGGTTTTTCTGCGGCGATTTGTTTGTCCATGAAAGCATTGGCTCGTTCTGTGATTCCGAAAATATCCTTTGGATTCGGGTCCGTATATGCGCCTGGACCTGCGTTTGCGGTATTGCCGTCGTGCATGTCAAAGCCGTGATTTCCCGGGCCTGAACCTTCGAGGTGCCATTTGCCGAAATGGGCGGCAGCATAGTTGTGTTTTTTTAGAATCTCTGCGATGGTTATTTCGGCAGCGGGTAAGGAACTGATGTGTTGGGGTGGTATTACTTTTTGTTTTTTGGGCTGCTGCCTTGCGCCGCCTGGCGTTGTCATGTGGAGCTTTGCGGGGCTTTTGCCAGTAAGGATACTTGCCCTGCTGGGAGTGCACATCGCCGCGGGAGAATAAGCGTTTGAAAACCGCATAGACCGTTCCGCAAATTCTGCCAGTCGGGGTGTGTCGTAAAAGTCACTTTTGGACCGGGGTATCTTATCATCCATGACAGTGGACAGACCGGTCCATCCCATGTCGTCTGAGAGGATGAAAACAAAATTTGGTTTTTTGCTTTGCTGCTTATCATTTATCGATGCTGCTGGCAGTGCCACAATGACAGTATTTAGTGCCGCTAATTTAATAAAATCACGTCTTTTCACGATATGTTTCCTTAATTGTGTTAAATATAGCTGTTAGAACTATACATTAATTCCGACGACGAGGCCGGGCGCTACGATTCTGCGGTGGCGGTCCCTGTGGGGCTTCTTCTGCTGATAGGCAGCCGTCATTGTTAGTGTCCAGGCGGCTGAAATGCTGGGGCGGGCCGTCGAATTCGGTTTTTGAAACTTTGCCGTCGCCGTTGGTGTCGAGGCGTCGGATGAAATCCCGACCGGATGGTTGCTGTCCGGGACGCATCTGTGAGTCTGGTTCCCTGCCGGGGCGAGCACCCATTGAGGGCATTGAATCCTGTTGTTCATCAAACCGGGGGCGCCTTGATGCCCTGGTCATTTCTACTTTTGGGCCGGTTGTGTTTGGCTTGGCAGTGCCGCCTCTTACGCAACGAACGAAATTGTAGATGCGGATAACATCGCCCTGTGGTCCGCGACCGTAGGGGAACTGTGAAGGATCGCCTGATTTTGGGTCGGATCGCTGTGAGCCTGCTCCGTGGACATCCATGATGGTACGCTGGCCGGTGCGTCTATTCTGCATCCAGCCAAACGATGTTCCGAAGGCGACGTAGGCAGCGGTGCTGGCGCGTGAAATACTTGCGTGGGTTGTATTTGACCAGTAGTTGGGAAAATCTTTTTTCCCGTTTTCAGCGATGAAGGAAGTTGTCTGGAACAAGGGATCGATTGCCGCGGAATTGGTTGTTGCGGGTGATCGTGTGTAGTCTACGATGCTTTGGAGTTCTTTTACGTTAGGTAAACGCCAATCGGACTTGTTTGCGTATTTGAGATCTTCTGCCCATTTTAGAGCCTGGGACCAGTTTAGTTTGCCGTCTTTTTTGGTACCCGCTTTTAGTGTGCCGCTGTCAACTTTCATCCATGTCAGGCCGGTCGCATTATCTGTGACCGTTCCGTCACCGTTGTCGACAAATTTGTTTTTGCCATAGTCTTTGTTGCCTCGTACGTAGAGGACGTAGAAGAGTTTTCCATCGCCGCGGCGCGGGTCGCTGGTTCCGTAGCCTTTTATTCTTCCGTCAGCAAAATTTACGCCGAACATTGTTTCATTGCCGTTCATTGTGGTGCTGACGTATTTCGTTGAGGTTGCGAACTGCGAATCGATGATGCGTTCGCCCTGATCTTCGCGGCCGTACTGGAACGTGAAATACTTTGTGTCGATGAAGGGACGCTGTTTTGATGTATCGCGGCTCATCGGATCAGGATCGGTTCCGCTAAACAGGATAAGCGAGTAAAGCTCCTTGATCGTAGGAAGTCGCCAATCTGTGTGGCCTGCTGTTTTGCATTTGGGTGCGTTGGCAAGGGCCTGGGGCAGGGTCATTTTTTCGCCGGGGTTCTGTGTCCACATCAGCCCGGTGTTGAGGTCGGAGATCGTGCCGTCGCCATTGTCTTTGTAGGCGGGTAGATTGCCAGTGTATTGGGCGTCCTGACCGAAAAAATCTTTGCCGTTTTTGGGATATTCGATCTCAGCGTTGTTGCTGTATGTTCTTATCTGTCCGGTATCAACGATGGTGTAGGGCAGGTTTGCCAGAGTGTGAGCAGTTAGAGATAACATAACAATCGCTACAATATTTCGGTTAGTGTTCATAATAAACTCTCCTTTCGATTAAGGTAAATAATTGCATGGTGCTTGCGGGGCGATGCAGTCGAGCCACATTTGTGCGAGTACAGCAAGATCGGTCATTTCGTATGTTGACTGCCAGCCCTGTGCCAGGATCGCCAGATCGAACAGATTGACATAACAGTCGGCGTTCAGGTCCCCGTCCAGAGAAGAGACATAACCGAATTGTCCGCACTGTGTGTCGCGTACCAAGCGGACGTAGTTATAGATTCTAATCGCGTCGCCCTGAGGGCCGTGACCGGTAGGCCAGTCGGCAGGATCGCCTGATTTTGGATCGCTTCGCTGACAGCCGGCACCGTGTACATCTTCCCATGCTCCGTTCCAATAGCCCAAAGCCCTTCCGAAACAGATGTAAGCTGCATTGGAACCGCCCCCGTTGGAATTAGCATGGGTGGTACCAGTCCAGAACCACGGGTAATCGGACAGACCTGCTTCATTAGTGATCTGGGTTGTGTTGAATATTGGATCAATCGCGGCAGAGCCGGTTGTGTCCGGTGAACGTGTGTAATCGATGATGCTCTGCATTTCCTTAGCATTGGGCAAACGCCAGTTATTGTATCCGAGATGATTGTCTGCGTTTTTGGTTTGTACCCAGGCAAGAGTATCTTCCCAGTTCATACCCGAATGCGTCCCTGTATTGATGCCGTCACCGCTGTCGTTTCGGTCCCACATCAAGCCGGTCGCTTTGTCGCTTATTATGCCGTCGTCATTATCGACAAAGTTGTTGACACCATAGTCTGTATTGCCGCGGACGAAGTAGACGTAATATGTTTTATTGTTTTTGGGATAGCCTTTGATCCTGCCGTCGGCGAGATTGAGGCCGAACATTGTGGCATTGCCGCCCATGGTGGTGCTGACGTAGAGAGTTGACGAGGCCCATTGTGCATCTATGATCCTTTCGCCAGCAGTGGTATCGCCATAACCGAAGCCAAAGTAGTCAGTATCAATAAACGGAGTCAGGCCGAACGTGTCGTTACCAGTAACACCACTGGGATCCTGACCGCGGAAATCCATCAGGGAATAGAGTTCTTTGATCGACGGGAGACGCCAGTCACCGTAGCCCGCAAAGTTTTGATCGTTTAGAGTGTCGGGATATACGATTGCCTGGGCATAGGTGAGTTTGTCATCGGCATCAATATCGCCGTCACCATCGATGTCGGCGGTTTGCGTCCAGATCAAGCCTGTAACATTATCCGTAACAGTCAAGCCATCGCCGCTGAGTGTATAGCTGGGCTGATTGCCATCAAACTGGGCATCCTGACCATAAAAAGCTTCTTCCTGAGCCGGAGGTGTGATCTCATTGCTGTTGTCGTAGCATTTATCCTGGGCGGTATCGACGATTGGGTACCCGGACTCGGGCAATTTTTCCGGTTCCAGTTCAGTGCCGATAAATCCGGGGTAATCCAAGGCGTATCTTTCTATGCGAAAGACCTGTCCATCGTAGTCGTATTCCCAGACTTTATCACCTTGCGATGTTACTTCGAAAAATAAGCCGTCGGGCCCTTGACATACAAGAGTATTTCCGTTTGCAAGCCGCTGTGCTCCGGAGATATTCATGGCATAGAAGTCCGCGGCGGGGTTTGATGTGTATGTCCAATCTGGTAACTGCGGAGCATAGGTGGAACCGATCTGGAGTGTGTAGCTGCCATCGGTATCTATCGGGGGTGTTATCTGGTCAACGGTGGAGTAGTTTCCATCGGATCGGCCTTGGCCGTTGTTGAATATGAGAATATCACCAACGCCTGGCAAACCTGATTCGATCCATTTCGCGTCATGCTGGACGAAGAGCTGCTGATCGGAGGAGTCGCCTGCACCATATGCCTGTGGGTTTCCCCAGCGGTAAAGCAGATCGCCTGCCTCCGTCGCAGCCTCGGCAACTGTTGTATTATGATCTATTATCCATATCTCGCTGAAATTGCGAACACTAAGAACGATCTGATCGAGCTGGGCATTGTAATCTATCGAGTTGATATGGTTCCAGTCGGCATTGCCGTTGATCGCAAAGTTAAGGTTGATCTTTTGCGGATTATCGGCTACTACGCCGTAGTTTTCCTTTGCCGAGTCATAATCCTGAACAAGGTGATCCCAGACGTTCCACTGCCAGACGATATTGCCGCCGTCTGAGCCGGTTGGCTGGACCTCGATAATATAGTCAGGCCATAATTCGCTGTCAGTCAGCAAAGAAGGGTTGCGACCGGCAGTTAAGACCTGGGTTTCTGTCTTGAGCTGCCAGGCAATCATCAGGATATTTCCGTTGGGGAGTACTTCGACATCATGGTGAAGCCGATACGAATCTGTGCTGTGTTGGAAACTCCAGAGCAGATCACCATCCCAGTTGTATTGCTGGACTATCCCGCCTGCACCACCTGCATCGAATGTTGTATCCCTTGTATTTCCGCAACGCATCAAGGTGCCGTCTTCCAGAAGGTATACAGCATTGCCAGGGCCGTAAGCGGATGTCCATGAATGAACGAAAATCCCATCGTTATCCATTAGAAAAGTATCTGTAGAACCGAGCGGAGATAATAGATTGTATCCGACATAAGGCGGTGTTGTCGCCAGAGTCAGTGCTGCCTCATCAGAGGAATCAGAACCAAAATCGTTTGTGACAACGCACTGATAATCACCTTCATCGCTTTTTGCGGCCAATGCAATTGTATATGAACTTCCGGTTGCGTCTGAAATATCACTGCTGTCTTTTTGCCATTGATAACTCAATGGGTCCGTTCCATATGCTGTGACACTAAATGTTACGGAGCTGCCTTGGGCAGGTGTTTGTGACTGAGGATGCTGAGTGATAGTCGGGGGCATATCCGCACCGGATATTACTGTAAAGCCTCCTGCCTTGGAAAAGACCAATGAAAAACCTTGCGGGGTTGTAAAGGTGATATTTACATCCTTGCTGCCCAAAGCCTCATTTGATGGAATATCGAAGACAGCCGTTAGTGTATATTGACTTGAATGAGTAACTGATGTGCCACTAATACTGCCTATCATCACACTTTGCGGCATGACACCTGCGGGCGGTGCGGGCGGTACATCAGTATCAAGTGTAAATGTAACTGTTTGACTAATTGTTCCCTGCGATGCCTGGTCCGGGGTGACAGATGTGATCTGATTTTCTACCCCGAAAGATACAGCTGCTAAACTTAAGATCAATGCAGTAAGGACAACCCTTTTTGTAATGTTATCAATCATAGCTTTCATCATACGCTCCTTTCAAAATTTTCAGCTCAATGTGCGCGCACAATCCATGTGTCTTATTCAATTAATCCTTCGAGCAAATTGTGTTTGCCGCCTTGTTTAACGTCGACGAGGCGGCGGTCTATGGTTTGGCCCTGAGTCCAGATGAGGCGGTTGTCCCTGCTGCTGTGGGCGAGGTCTTGTCGATTCTATAAGGTCTATAAGCATATACTTTAATTCCTGTGCCTGGGTTTCATCACAGAGGCTTTTAAGTTCCTGAAAGTGAGTGAATAAAGCATTTTCAAATTCACCCATCCCTTTTTCAAGTTCCGAGAGCATGTTATTAATTTTTGTCTGGTCTGGTTCGAGAGCAAAGAGTTCGTCAATCAGGTCCAATCGTATTTTGTGCAGGTCATCCTGCAACGGACGAGTATTTTTGAAGTGCCGCTGCCTGATCTGTTCAAGTTTTTCAACCTGCTCCGGTGACAGGTTTAGTCTTTCTTCCATGATTTTCCGGCCGTCACGCGTGTCTTGAGGGGCATTGGGGCGATGGGCTGGAGATCTTTTCAGCCAGAATGATGTTATTGTGACGGAGTTTAAAACAGTCAGAACCACAATGACCCAAAAAAACATTTTATTTTTTGTGAAATAATCCATCTTAATATCCATTAAAAAGAGGCCAGAGAATTTTGTCCGATCGAATACTCTGCTGCGAGCACATTTGTGCTGGAACTCGATGCCGAAGCCGTCTTCAGATTTCCTTTATAGCTTACAAAGAAGGCGGTGAAATTTAATACAACCATCAAAGCAATCATAACAGGGTAAAATGAACGGTTTGTATATCCAGGCCCGCGACGAGGATGAATGCCGTCAAGTCTGCCGGTCAGATTATCAATGAACGAAGGTGCGACATTGATGTCAGAGCTTTCACCGAAGCACTGAAGTGTTAAGTTAATTTCATTTTCTATATTCTTATCCATTTTCCAATCCTGCTTTGTTTTGATCGCTTTCTATTATATTTGACGCCATCTTTTTGCGTGCCTTGCGGAAGTTATTGGTCATTTTCAAAATATTTTTGAAGATTCTTCTTCAATTTCTCTCTGGCACGGTGCAACAGGGCCTCGACTGCGGATTCTGAGGTGCGCATTATCTTTGCTATCTGCTTGTTCGGCATTTTGTCGTACTGGCTTAAAACGAGTGCAATTCTTTAATTTTCAGGCAATAATGCTATTTGTTGACGCAATAATTTCTTTCGTTCGGCCTGCTCCATTTGCTTTTGAGGGGTGGTTTGAGGTTTGTTTTTGAGCAGAAAAAGCTCTCTGAGGTCCGCTATTCTTTTTTTTCGTTTCTTTTTACGAAGAAAATCGAGAGATTTATTGACCGCGATCCGATATATCCATGTGTCCAGATCGGCTTCACTTCGGAACTGTTGGATTGACCTGTACACCTCCAGAAAAACTTCCTGAGCAATATCCTCGGCATCAGCAGTGCTGTTTATAAAACTATGGCAGGTGCTTATGATCTTATGTGAATATTGCCCCACAAAGTCGCGGAAAGCGGCTTGTGAACCATTTTTTAAACCGTCAATCAATCTCAATCCGGGTAATAATTAATTCATTTCCATTGTCTTATTCGGCAAATAGCACGGTTTTTCAGCAACAATACCAGAGTTTGTACCCTTTTGATGAGTCGGTGTACTTTTGTGTAGAATCCAATTACAATGCGAACATTGTCAGCCATAGATTCTCAGACTTACCTGGTTTTTCGGATGTGAAGTTTTTTTGCGGCTCGATAAACCTGTTGTCGTCAGCAGTGGAAATATCCTGCAAATAATTGAAATGTAATTGACCCAGAACCTTTTTGCCCTTTACAAATTGAATGCTGTCGATCACATCAACATCTTCATCAATGTTGTAGACCACAGCTATCAAATCTTTTACAGGGCCATTATCTCCAACCTTAATATATACTGTAACCGTTGCCTGGCCGTTTTGAGATTCGGTTTTGAATCGTAACCGGTGTTTTGCTGCATCTCTTCTTACAGAATCTATACATGCCAGTCCCTGCCATGGCCTTGATAAGCTATCAAAAAACGTCTCATTTTCATAGCAATGTGTTTCTTTCCCGGATTCGGCAATTGCGAAATTGCCGGGATAATCGATGAATTTGTCATTGCCGACACGCAACGACATCCAGGGTAAATGGTCATGGTACATATCATAAACAAACGGTATCCTTCCTACTCCGGTAACACTTTTTCCGTTTATGTATCCTGTGATCTCAAAATAAGTCCACCCGCGTTTATGCATCTGATCGCGTATGTCTATAATTTCAGATGCCTTTGGCCATGTCGACGACAGGTCCGAGCGGCTTAACGAGTTGTAAGAATAACTGCATTTGAAATCCTGGTATTGCGGCACCCTGTTGTCAACGGTGTGTTTCACAAGACCAGTCAGAAACTTACGTTCATACGAGAAACGTGAGTCGTATCCGGCTTGCGAGTGAATGAACTTAACGAGTTCAGGCGGATCGGTTGGCAGGATAAGCATCTTCAACGGATCATTAGTGATGTATGTCTTATCTTCCCCTGCAGCGTAATAATAGTATCCACTGCCATCCTGAAGCCATGAGCATAGTTTGCCTGTCTGCTCGATATTCCATCGCTGCATAAATCTCATTACCGGTCCCTGTGGTCCCTGAGGCATATACAGTTTATTTTCATACGCGCCTTTGGTCTGATATTGTGTACCAGCTGCGTCAGAACCTAAAGACGAAGAAGAAGATGATGACGAGAATGAGGACGATGACGAGGAGGAAGCATTCTTATTCGCTTGTGCTGCATTTGCGGTTTGATCACTGGCAGGTGTTACGCCTTGAATTACATAATGAATACTTGTAACATCTGAAGGCAATGGTCCTGTCGTTGCAACAGTGGTAATGATCGCCGCTATAACTACGGCAGCTACTGTGAGTTTGGCCTGATGCACAGAAACAGTTGAGAATATTTTAATGAGCTTTGCTGTTATTGCTGAAAGGCCCTTGACGGTGCCAATGCCTGTGACGGAGGCGGCTGTTACCGAAACACCGGTTGCCGCGGCCTTACTTACAGAAGTAAGACTTCCGAAGATCGACAGAGCAAGGACAAGGGACACCTTCTGAAAGCCTTGTTTTTCCAGAGTGATACGCAACCTTTCCAAAGTACGGTGGAACAGTACACGGGTGTATACTTCGCTGGTCCGTTCGATCCGTGAAATTTCTTTGAAAGACATATCCTCCAGGCATCTTAAATTTATGATCTGCCGGTGTTTTGGCTTAAGTGTGGCGACAGCTTCCATTACAGCCAGTTCAAGCTCTTTGCTCATAAGCTCAGCATCGACTGAATTTTCAACTTTTCCAACTGATCCCAGAAGCCCCTGCTGATAATTGACTATTCGGTCATGTTTGGTTCTTTTGCGATAGTAGGTATTGACGCAATTAGATGCAATCCTGTAAAGCCAAGGCCAAAAAGAGTTAACATCATTCAATGTACTCAATGCGCCTAACATTTTGCAAAAAACTTCCTGCGACAGATCTTCGGTAATACCGCTGTCGAGTGTACTTCGAAAAATATATGTTTGAATTTTTGGAGTTATATGCAGAACCAGTTGTTCACAGCACTTTGAGTCGCCTGAGGCGGCCAGTTCGATGATTTGTTCAAGATCAATATCAGATTTCATAGAAGTCATACCTTACGCCGACAATAAATTTATGGAATATCCGTATTTTTAGTGTAACATTACAGGCTTATCTGCGTCAATAATAAAGACGTCAAACTAACGATTGTGATTGATAAGTATAAGAAAATGCTCTAAAAGGAAGAAATATGGATAAAAATCAAATGAAAATACTTGGAATAGTCTGTCTTGTGGTCTGTGCGGTGTGCGTATTCATTGCGATCGAGCGTTATCAGACAAATGCAAAAAAAGTTCAGGCAATGAATCAATTTATGAATCAGGGTTCATCACCATTGGGCGGCATGATGAAGGGAATGACAGGTGCGGTAAAACCAGCTACTCCGGCTGCGACTAAATACGCCTTGTTTTTTGCCTTAATCACAGGAGTAGGCGGCGGTGTACTGTTAGTAAAAAGCCAGTCTAACAAAGATGCGGAGAACTATGGCAGTGAGCCGTAAAAAGGGTTTTACGTTAATAGAGCTTCTGGTGGTAATTTCTGTTATCGCCCTATTGTTAAGCATATTGATGCCTTCATTGAGGAAGGTTCAGCGGCATGCGAAAACCGTTGTGTGTCAGTCGAGGCTGAAACAATGGGGGATGATATTTGTAATGTATGCCGACGATTATGACGGGTATCTGCTGGAAGGCTGGTATGAGGGCTGCGACAATAGTGGAGTTTGGCCATTTGTGGTTTGGCCCTGGCGTGAAGACAATCCCAAGTTATCCTACTGCCCAATGGCCAAAAAGCCCATCGATAGCGGAGGCAGAGTTCCTTTCGCGGCATGGGGAACCCAGGACAGCAGATTTTACGGCAGCTATGGAATAAACAGTTGGGCCCTCAATCCACCTGGTGACATTGTCAGTACCGAGGGACATCTTACCAGGAACAACTGGAGACGAGTCGATGTCAAAGGCGCAAGCAAAGTACCTTTGCTGCTTGACAGCCAGTGGGTAGACGGCTGGCCGGAAGATATTGATGAGCCTTTGAGTGTAGAGGACCAAAACTGGAGAGACTGTGGTGATGCAACATTAAGCAATATGAGGCGTTTCAGCGTCAATAGACATGATGAGAATGTTAATACGCTATTGCTCGACAGTTCCATCAAAAAAACAGGGATCAAGGAGCTTTGGAAGCTTAAATGGCATCGCAGTTATAACACAAACGGCGTTTGGACCTTAAATGGGGGTGTTCAGCCGAACAGTTGGCCTGAATGGATGGCAGGCTTCAAGGAATTCTAATAATTATCAATCAGGGCGGTTTGAACACATTCTCAATTGAGTTTTAGTCCTTTTTTACGAGCCTGTTGCACTTTTTAGCTCAATCCAATACAATAGCCTTTGATATTGTGTAACATTTTAACCAACTGTTAAATAACCGGATACCGCCTGCGGCGGAAGCTATTTTACGCTAGATTCCAGCCTTCGCTGGAATGACACGGATGGCGCTGGAATGACAAGGCGTATCTGGCACTTGGCTAAAGTATTACGATATTGTAAACTTTTTGCGGTTTTTTTGGTTGGGAACAATGTGCGATGGATAAGCGTGAGAGAATTATTGCCGTTTTTGGCAGCGGCAAGGCCGTTAAGGGCAGTGAAAAGTACGGGATTGCTTATGAAATCGGTAGATCGCTGGCTGAAAATGGGTATATTTTGGCTAACGGCGGGTATGGGGGGACGATGCTGGCTGGCGCCGAGGGGGCCGCAAGCGTTGGCGGTGAGGTGGTCGGGGTAACATGTACCTCATTTGGCAGAAACGGCCCTAATGAGTACGTAACACGGGAAATCAAGACAAATTCGCTTGATGAGCGGGTTGGTAAGCTGATCGAACTTGCCGACGGGTACATTGTGCTTTCCGGCGGGACGGGGACGCTTCTGGAACTTGCAAATGTTTGGGAATTGAAAAACAAAGGCTTTTTTGAAACGGACAAACCGATTATAATCGTAGGTGAGTTCTGGGAAGAACTTGTCAGGCTTGTCGGCAGTGAAGACGAACGATGCATAAAACATATCGAAAAGGTCGGCAGCGCAACTGAAGCTATTGAGATACTGAAAAGATATTTTGGAAATAATAACTAATGGAAAAAAGATTATTTACCCTGGTCTGCTTATTGTTGACAACAGCAGCCGTAACTGCGGGTGAACCTGCTAAAGAAGATAAGGCAGCTAAAATACGTGAAGGTTTTGTATTCAGCGGAACCGAAGGGACCGTCAGCAGAATGGCAGAAACCGATCGCTGGTTTTTTGAGTCTCATCAAGACGCTGTAAACGGTGAAGAAACCGTCAAGGCTGGTCGTAAGATCGAGATGCTGGCTTGCAGTACACTTGAAGGTATTACAGCGGGAAAGAAAAAGAATGAAACAATCGCGGTTAAGTTATGGGCAAAGGTTACCATGTACAGCAACCTGTATTCCAGGGAAAGGCTCACAGCTAAGAAGGATACCGACAAACAGACTGTTGTGACCAATTATCTTTTTGCTGTTTATTATCTGCCCATAGCTCAAACGGAAGATGACAGCGAGAGCGAGGATAATGACGAAAAAA
>DAOWHR010000464.1 GCA_030641315.1 Anaerohalosphaeraceae bacterium
CAGCGAGAGCATTTTCAGCTTCCTCTTTATCCTCAGGAGGAGCAAGCAGCTTTTTGTCGGCAACATATTTTTTCCATTGCTGTTTGACCTCTTCATCAGCCCATCTTTCAGGGTAGACGCCGCCTCGACCGCCGGCTTCGGAGGTTACCAGGGTGCCATTAACACCCATGAATGTTTCAAAGTAGCCGTTTGAACTGTTTGTTGTGAGGGTCTGGTAGAAGGCTCTTACTTTGCCCTGCTTTGTTTCGTATTCGAAGATAGCCATTACAGTATCGTACCATTCGTGTGTTTTCTTTTCGTAGTAGTCTGTTCCGCCGCTTGCCGTTACGGAAACTGGCTTGGCGTTGAGGAACCAGTTGTAGATATCGATCTGGTGCGAGCCGAGATCGACGATGGGGCCGCCGCCAAGACCTTTATACCATCTCCAGTTCATGAACTGGTGCATGTCCTTGAAGCCTGCTTTTTTAAGAACATCGGGGGCGACTGTCTGCCCTTTCGCGGCAATCAGGTCAGGCCGCATTGTTCTGTTCCATTGGCCGTTAACGGCAGTGATACGACCGACGAGATTGTCACGGTCGATAACATTGTTCTTGCAGTAAATATATTTTGGATTGCTTCTTCTCTGGTGCCCGATCTGGAGTAGTTTGCCGGTATCCCTTTGAGCCTTTACCATATTGCGGGAACCTTCGATGGTGTTGGACATTTCCTTTTCGCAGTAAACATGCAGTCCGGCTTTTAGGCAGGCTACGGTATGTCTTTCGTGCCAGAAGTCCGGAGTCGCGATGATGACAGCATCAAGATTCTTTTCCATAGAGAGCATCTTCTCGTAGTCATTGTATGAGTTAACAGTGTATTTGTCCGGGTAACGCTTAGCGTATTTGCCGAAAAGTCTTACTGTCTTGTCGCGGTTGTAGTCCCAGATGTCGCAAACAGCTTTCATGTTGATGCCTGGCATTTTGTGGTATGAGTCACGAAGAACCTGGCCCTGGGCGCCTACACCAATAATGCCGATGTTAATGTCGTCACTTTTTGGCTTGGCAGGTTGTGCGAAAATTGTCGGGGCGATGGCAAGGCCAGCACCGGTTACAGCAGTAGTACGCAGAAAATCTCTTCTATTCAGTCCGTCTTTCATTTTGTTATGTCTCCAAATACAAATTTGAGCTTTCGATTCATATTCTATTTTAAAGTTTATCGGGTTAAAATACAAGTTTATTGTCTACATACGTCAGTCTGTAGGCAGTAAGTAATTATTTCAGAGTTTTGATCTTGATGTTCCTGTACCAAATATCCTGACCGTGGTCCTGAAGACCGATAAAGCCGGTCCTGGGCAGGTCCTTGTACGCAATTTTGAATTTATTCTTTGTGCCGTCCGGGTTTTTGTTCGGTGTGATCCATTTATCGAGGTCGATGTCGAATGTTTGTGTTCCGTTAAGGACCACGGCGATATTGGAGCCTTTTGCGAGGATGGTCATCCTGTTCCACTTGCCGGGTTCGTAAACTACGTTAGCTGCAGGTGCCTGAATATCGAATATTCCGCCTGCCAGATGATTCGACATTGGTTTTCCGAAGGAATCTTCGACCTGTACCTCAACCCATGGCAGCCAACTATGGTTACCGGTTCGGATGAATACGCCGCTGTTGGAACCTTTGGCGACTTTGAACTGGAGGTCGATGATGAAGTTAGAGTATTTGTCCTTTGTCCAGATGTCACCGCCGCCCTTTCGTGTAAGGACAGCATCTTCCCATGCCCATGAGTTCGGCTTCATGTCCGCGTTTGAAAGCTGGGCATCGAAGAGCGGTTTCCAGCCTGTCGGGTTGAATTTGGCGGATTCAGTGTTGAAGAATTCTACGCACTTGCGAATTTCGGGAACCGAGTTGTTCCAGTTATGCTCATATTCAATGGAGAATACGCCTTTGAATCGCTGGCGGTTGAGTTCTGCCAGGAGTGGTGTTGCGCGGTTGTCGGCTGTGCCCCATGGTACATCGTGGCCATCCTGAAGCTCTTTGAAATGCAGGCTCTTGATGCGGCCATCGAGTTTCTTCAGGCATTCGACAGGGTCGAGGCCCGAACGTACCCAGTGGCCTGTATCGGCACAAGCGCCGACATATTTGCTGCGACCCTTACACGCTTCGAGAACGGTGTCGGGATTCCAGTACCTTGAGGGCTTTGGGTGGTTGTGAATCGCAAGGTTGATCTTGTATTCCTGGCAGAGCTTGTCGAGCATTGGTATGGCTTCCAGCGGCGGTTCGGAAACGACTGTCTGTATTCCCATATCTTTTGCGAATTCGAAAACCTCACGGGCCTTCTGTTCATTGTTGCCCAGACCAACGACGCCAAAGTTGACCAGTTTAATACCGGCCGCCTTTAATCGATCCTTCACTTCCTGGCGAAGTTCCGGGGATAGATTCATGTCGGTTTTCGGAGAGCCTTTCTCGTTAGTGAGTTTTTGGCCCGGGTAGGCTTCGATGTAGTTCAGTCCCAACGATGATGTTTTTTCAATGGCTTCGTAAAATGAAAACCTGTTGAATGAATAAGCCTGCGTGCCAAGTTTCCAGCCCTTACAAGGATCGGTTGCTGGATGCTGATTTAACGATCTCGCTGCGAATACCGGGCAAACGAGGGCAAAGAGCAGAAGTGTGAAAATAATAACTTTTGAATCTACAGTTATCCGTTCGGTCTTCATACGAGCATCCCTTAGAGAATAAGCTTACCTGTTATTGTAAATTGAAAGCCAATGTTACACTGTATGCGCAAAAAATCTACCAAAATCAACCATTGGCAGATTTTAAACATTTACAGTATGGTAAACTATATTGCGTGGCGATGCAAGTATTATTAGCAGCAAAAATAAGTCTTTAATTAGGGCAATTCTTTGATCATTATGTTCTTAAAATCGACGCGTGATCCGTGTCCGAGGAAACCAATATGGCCTTTTTTGTTTTTCAGGCCCGGATGAGCGATACCATCCTTTGGCTCGATTACTGATATGTCCACATAATCGATATAAATCTTGTCGTCAGGGTCAGGAACAATTTGTTTGCCATTAAGAATAATCTTAATTTTGCTTCTATATGCTATTACTTCCTGATGATTCCACTGTCCTACGGGCTTGAGACAACCTTTTTTTGATGCGTAAACACAGTATATTGAGCCGTGGAACTGGTATTCCTTAAGGTTCTTGTACTTGTCGGCAGTGTTGTCTAGTACCTGCAACTCCATACCAAGATAGGCAGCGTTGCCCTGTAAAGGTGCTCTGATTCCGAGGCCGTTGTTTGCACCTTCGGTCAGGAGGAAGTCAAATTTCAATACGAAGTTTTCATATTCCTTTTCTGTGTAGATGTTGCCGCCCTTTCGGCATACGAGAGCACCACCTTCGACCGGATAGCCTTCAATGTTACCGACCCAGCCTGTGTGGTCACGTCCATTGAAAATGCTTACAAACTCGCCAGTGTTTTTGAATTCATCAGGGCGGGAAATTTCACGGATGAAGATATTTTTAAAGCAGATTGGGTTTCCATGACACTGCAATTCGATCTGTTCGTATGGGAAGATCGGCAGTTTGCGGTCCCAGTAATTTTCCAGAGTAACTTTGTCTACGATAAGCTCGCCGTTGAGATAGACCGTAACTTTTTCGCCGATCATTTTGATTCTGAAAGTATTCCACTGACCAATCGGTTTATCGGCAGTCTTGCTTGGATTTCGCGGATTCTTTTGATTATTGTAAAGACCACCTGATCCGATCTTGTGTTGTTTTGGGTCCCAGATCTGTACCTGTGGTGTGCCTCTGAGATAGATTCCGCTGTCTCCTCTGTCATGCATTACCTTCCAGTCGACGAGCATTTCGAAGTCGCCGTAATCGCGGTCGGTGGCGAGACTGAACCCGCCGCCATCGAAGTAGAGAACGCCGTCAACTACATGCCAGTGCTTACGCATGAGTTCATCGGCATCGGCCTGTCTTTTGTCGTATTCTTCGGTGCTGAGTTTGGCCCGTTTGATCGGGTTATCATAGCCGCCCTTGAGCAGGCCTTTCCATCCAATAAGATCCCTGCCGTTAAAGAGCGGGCGGAAACCTTCGGGAACGTCCAGTTCGGTGACGGTCTGTGCGTGGCCGAGACCTTTTGCGTAAACCTCAAACTCTACGACATGGACAGCTTCATTGTCACTGTTCTTAGTAATGTTCAGCCGAACATACCTGGCATCTATCGGTGCAAATTTATGAGCCACACCATCCTGGGTTGCCGGGGTTGTGTTTGCGCTCTGGTCAACGACCTTTTTAAATGTTTTGCCATCTGTTGAAACATCAACTGTGTACTGGTAATAACGAGAGTCCCAGTAGAACCAGACATGCACGGAATCGATCTTCCCCGTCTGCTGAAGATCGACCTGCAAGTATGATGGCCATTTAGTTCCCCAATATGCACTATTCTTATCGGCCCGGCCATCAACCGCGAATTGCGGTTTGTTGCCCCCCTGCTGATTGCAGGAGATCGTTACGGGCTTATTTAATGCAAGGTTTTGGCCGGTTGGTGTAGGCATAGTTCTGACATGCTTGTCAATCTGCTTGCGAATATCGGCATCGGTAATGCTGGAATATGCATCAAGCAGCAAACCGCCAACTCCCGGGCCAATTAGCCCCTTATCATCCTTACCTGAAGGTAAAGCAATCCTGGCAACCGCAGCAGCAGCTTCAACAGCAAGTGTTTCATCACCGAGCATCTGCACTGAGCAAGCCAGTGCCAGAACGGATCTGACCTGAGACAACTTTGAGAAGATCAACTTCTTCTCATCGGAACGTTTGGCGACAGACATAGCGCTTATGAGCATTGAGGCCTTTTTATCATCATCAATGTCAGCTCGTGCAACAAGCTGTAGATACCGTCTTACAGCCATCGTCAGATATTTTGGTTCCTCACTGGCAGCTATAACTTCAAGGAGCGGTTTGGCAGCAGCAATGTCCTGCGAAGAAGCCAATGCGCGAATTGCAGCATCGGCCAATTGTGCATTATTGATTTTTGTGGTTTTTGCGATTGCGTTTAGAGCTTCGGCAGTGTTTAGACGAGCCATTACGGGCAGCAAAGACGCTTTCTGTTTTGAGTCGGCTTTATTGAATGCTGCCAGTATTGTGGATGTCACCTTTGCGGGATCGCCTTTTGCTATTATGGCAACGATGGACTTCTGAGCGGCAGAAGTTTCACTTTTTGATTTGGCGTTTAACAGGCTGGCTACGAGGTCGGGCAGGTTGTCCGCATTTGCAAGTGTGCCAAGAGCTTTTGTAGCTGCGCGACGGATATCTGCGTTGCCGCTTGTTGCAAGGGCGAGGACCTTTTGTGTCTGGGATGTCGCGGAGCGTTTTGCAAGTATGTCGATCAGTACCACACCTGCTGGCGCGGGAACATTGTCAAGAGAGTCGCCAATGTTGGCGAATAACGGATCGGACGGTAGTGTCATCAGTGCGTTTTTGGCAGTTGAAATGTCTTTGGACCTGGCAGTTGCAATGAATGCTAAAAGGGGTTTGACCGCATCGGCCTGTCCAAGTTGGGCAGTTGCGTAAATAGCAGATGTTCTTGCTGTCTGGTCGGAATCTTTTAGCATCGCGACAATCGCAGGCAGTGCTTTTTTGTCGCCACGATCTGCAAGCATTTGCATTATTTTTGCCTGTGCGGCGGGTTTGACGGTTTTAATCTTTTTTGCCCATTGTGAGGTTACAGATGAGCCGGACATGTTCAGGGCGATCTTGACAGCCGTTCCATGAAGATATTCGTTGGGTAAATCCATCGCAGCCAGAAGATCGGGTGTGGCCTTATCCTGCTGAATGCCGGCAATGATTGACAGAGCCTTGCATTGTGCGGCATTTTCATGCGGAGCGATTTTGTTCTTCAGCACCGAACGGCAAATCTTAAGAGCGGAAGATGCCTGGTCCTTTTGGGCAAGTCTTTCGGCATAGAGGAGGTAGAATTCCAGTGCCTGTGTGCTTTGGAAAGGCGATTTTGCTTCGGTCGCTTTTTCGAGAGCGGAAACGTATTTTGGAGCATCAGGAGCGATGTCCGCTATCGCGTAGAGAGCAGTAAGACGTTTTGTTGTGTCCTCGCTTTTGGTGTGAGGCAGGATAATCGGTGCGGCATCTTCGATTTGCAGAACGCCTGCCGCTTTAATCAGTGTAATGATGTTGCCGCTGGAGGCTTTCATAAGTGCGTTCAGGATCGCTGATTTTGCCTTTGGGGTGCCAATGGTTATAAGGACGCGTGCGGCTGGATCGGTTAGACTTTTATCGGCGAGCAATTTTGACAGTTGAGGAACCGATGTATCGGTTGCGATATAATCGATCTGCTCCAGGTAAAAAGCTTGTACGTTACTGTCGGCAGCTTTGTCAAGAGCAGCAAGGAGAGTTATTTCGAGCATCGCCTTTTCGTTCTTCGCGTTCGGACGCGCGACGTAGCGAGTCAGGGGATTGATCGCTAAACGTGCCTTGGTATCGTCACCCGTGTCTGGAGGAACGATCATTTTGCAGATGTCCGTCACAGCACCGGGGCCCCCAGAAATTATCTGTGCAAACAGTGCATCGTCAGCA
>DAOWHR010000335.1 GCA_030641315.1 Anaerohalosphaeraceae bacterium
CATATATCTTTTCGCCCTTATGCGTCGATACACCCCACGTCCCCGGCTTAAACGGACCGCCCCGTGTCCCGTAAACAGTCTCGCCGTATTGCTTGAGCCATTCCCCCATCTCCTTTAGCCTGTCCACCTGCCTCGGCTCGATCCGACCGTCCGGCATCGGCCCGACATTGAACAAAAGGTTTCCATCACCGCCGACAGTCTTCAAAAGCGTCTGTATGCACTCCTTGAACGACTTCATTTTGTCGTCAGGCTTCCACGCCCACTGCCGACAGATCGTCATGCACGTCTCCCACGGCCGCTCGTTTTGAAACGCCCCGACTCTCTGCTCAGGCGTATCATAGTCTCCCGGATTATGTTCCGTCTGCTTAGTCGTCCCAGCCATACCGTGACGTCCCTTGCTCACACGGTTATTGATAATAATGCTCGGCTGCAATGATCGCACATAGTCATACATATCGTCACCGTATTCGGACGTCCACGGCTTTTCCCACTCACCATCAAACCAGATAATACCAAGCGGCCCGTACCCTTCGATCAACTCCTTAAGCTGCCCCTTCATATACCCGACAAACCGATCCATATCAGGCTTTTGCCCCTCGGCAAGTTTAAACCCCGGCCCGCCGTGCGAATACAACGGATAGTCCGGGTGGTACCAGTCAAGCACAGTGTAGTACGTGCAGAATACGATTCCCTGCTTCTTACACTCCGCCGCAAGTTCCTTAACAACATCACGCCCGAACGGTGAATTCATAATATTGTAATCTGTCAGCTTTGTGTCCCAAAGACAGAATCCGTCATGATGCTTTGCCGTCAGCACCATATACTTCATCCCCGCTTCCTTTGCGATCCCAACCCACTGGGCTGCATCAAACTTAACCGGATTGAACGACTTATAAAGGTTGTCATATTCCTCGATCGGTATCTTACCTCGCGACCAACCGATCTCAGTACCCTTCAGCGAAACCGGCCCCCAGTGAATAAACATCCCGAACCGTGCATCAGTAAACCACGACAAACGCTCAGCAGTTTGTTCATCGCTCTCACCGGCAAACTTGCTAACAGGTTTTGCCTCACCCCCTGCACACATCGCGATCGATGAAAAAATAAACATGCAAAGTAACAATACAACCGACATCTTAAAGCTAATTTTCATAACAACTCCAATTAAATAATAAGTGAACTAAATTGTCTCGCATTTTTTCCCAACAGCCCGAAGCGCGAGCGCAGGGACACTGTTCAATTACCACACCCAATAATCCGATTCGCAAAACCTTTTATAACCTACAGATGAGCGAGATTATTTGGTGGCAACAGTAGCCCGAAGCGCCAGCGCAGGGACAAAAGCGATTTAGCAAGACCAAGTATCCATAAAAGATTACACAAATATAGATATTTATTATTACTGCCACAAAAAAATCTAACTCACCCTACAGCCTACAGCTTAAAGTTGTCCCAACGCCTTGATCTCGTTAGCTGTCAGTCTCAGACCGTAAACCTTCACATCGTCAAGCTGTCCGCCGAAAAAATCTCCCATTGTCAAACCAGCGTCATATTCCTGGCCAAGAGAGAACAGGTCATCACCAGCAATGGATGTCTCCGTCGCATAGCTGTGAACAAACTCACCGTCAACATAAACAATACCCTCATCGGTCGAATCGCTTAAAACAAACGCGACATGATGCCACACCTGGTCAAAAACAGACACCCCGCTATGCTGCCAACCGTTGTCGTACACGGAAAGAATACTGCTGCCGCCTTCCTGCCCGAATAATAACCTGTTCACACTGCCGTCTGCATTATTAAACGCCGCGAAGAACTTATTAAAACTTGCCGGCCCCGCCTTGACCCACATCGCAATCGTTACGTCCCTGCCAGCGATATTTGCGCATATACCGTTGGCGGTAGCATGATCGTTGATGCCGTCAAACGTGATCGCACCGGTCCCGACTTTGAACTCACCGGCAACAGAAGTGATATGTGCGCCATTAAAAAGAACCGCGTCATTCTCACCAGCCATGTCACTGCCGTCATCGTCAAACGGCCAGTGCGAAAAGAGCCAGCGTTCATCGTAATCGACAAGCCACTTGCCCGCAAAAGCCATCACATCATCGATGTCAACCTTGCTGTCTCCTGTGAGGTCCGCCCCGCCGCAAGCGGGAACATCGGCACATTCGCTATCCAGCCAACCCGCCGCCAAACCGGCCAGATCGAACATACCAAGCTCGCCCGTAAATGTATTATGAACCGTAATTTCCAATTCAGCCTCGCCCCAAACGCCAGACTCATCGGTCGCACGAACACTGAAGCTATTGACGCCCGTATCCATATCGCCAGGCACACCGGATAACGTCCCGTCCGCCGCCACATCCAGCCATCTGCCCCCTGCTGCCCTGGAGTACGTCACCGTCGTACCGACTTTCGGTGCTGCCTGGCCCGACAGCGTACCACTGTAATCATAACCTTCGACAGCATCGCTTCTAACGATTGGATCGATGATAAATCGAGGAGCCGATATCAACTTCACAACCGCCTGCTTCCAGCCCAAAGCATGTTCATACAATCCTGTGTTGTTAAAATGAACACTGTCGCTAAGATAACCCAACAGATGAAAATCGTCAGTATCCGCTCCCTCGAAAACATTACTGTCACCTGCGATCACCAACTCCTGACCGGCACGAACCCTGGCCTCCTGAACAGTACTTGAATTGGGATGAAAAGATGCCAGTGCCACTCCCCACGGAACATCCCAGCCGGCATCGATACGCGACTGACTGATGACCGAATTAAGCCTGCTCGCATAAACTGCTGAGGTGGTATTCGCTATGCTGTCCGATTCCCCCTGGTGCCATAAGATCGCTCGCATACCGCTGGTAGCGCCTACAGTATTGATCGCCGCCTCCAAACGCGGATAAAGCGACCCCCCCGGGAGCCACTGATCCACACGTGTTCCGCCCCAACCCACTGAAGCAAAACCGATCGGAACATCAAATTCCTCGGCCAGAATATCACCAAGCCTCGACCATGGCGAACCGCCGCTCCCCGTCGCGATTGGCTGCGGATCATAAGCGTGTCGCCAACTGCTCCCCGTCCATGCTGACACTGTATCATGCGTTGGTGTCAAAGGCGGACTGCCGCTGTTGGCCGAATTAGACTGACCCGCGGTAATGAACACCTCACCAACGCCGACTTTGTCTACCCTTGCCGTTGGACCGGCTGCCTCACCGTCAAACGACCTGACCTCAATGGAATACCAGCCTCCCGCGGGAACCTCTAGAGTACCTGAAAAAGCTCCACCGGAAACATTATCTTCTATTACATGCCAATCGGTATTTGTGCCGCTGAAACCATCCATCAATACGGCGCGGGCTTCGATGCGGCTCAATGAATCGGTAAACGTGCCCTGCACAGGCACAATAGCAATGTCCTGATCGTTACGCTGAAATACGGCGCGCCTCTGCGGCTGTGTCACGTTCATCACAATCTCAAACTTGAAATTGGGACCAAAGTGACACTGTGGAGTAGTCCGGTCTGACGAAAAAGTCGTCGTGTTGGCCGTTGTTGGCATCGTTGGATTGTCTGTAGGTGTTGCTTTACCACTGCCCCAGTTGATTTGTCCGCCCCAAACTCCGACAGTATTGAAATAAAAATCCGCATCTCCCACTTCAACAGCGAGCAGATACGTTGTACCGGGACTCAGAGTTAC
>DAOWHR010000226.1 GCA_030641315.1 Anaerohalosphaeraceae bacterium
ATCCCCCATTGACTGTATGTTCCCCAGTGCATAAGCAGGCCGAATTTGATGTCCTGCCACTGTTCAAGCTTTTGACGGACCAAAGGATCGGGGTCGGGGACATATTTCTGTTCGTGCTCCTGCGAAAAACAGACCGATGCAAGAATAGCGAATTGTAATAGAAGAAACAGGCATTTTTTCATAGTAATAACTCCTTCGATATTGAAAGTTAGTGGTGCTATTTTGTATCTTCAGTTATGGCGTAAAGTTTTCTCATTGTTGTTATATATAGAGTTTTGTTGGCTGCGACGGGGCAACCGATTATATCGCTGTCCAGGTTAATTGTGCTCAGGATATTTTTTTCTTTGCTTGCTCCCAGTATTGTAAAATCTTTGCCCCGAGTTCCGACATATACTTTGTCATCGGCGACGAGTGTTGAAGACCATATCTCTTTTTTTGCCTGGTGTGTCCAGTACGGTTTTCCGGTTTCAGCGTCGAGGCAGTGGATGACACCTTTGCAGTCTGCCACGAAAACCAGACCGTTATATATTGAAGGTGTAGACACACAGTGGTCGTCCATAGGGTAAGACCATATTTGGCCGGTGTTTGTTATGTCTCCTGATAAAGCTGCGTCGATGCATTTTAGCCAGGAGTTTCTTTTTCCCCACCATATATCACCGCCCACGGTAACATAGATTCTGTTTTTGTGAAATACCGGGGTGCTTTCGATGATGCTCGGTCCTTCTTTGCGGTTGCCTATGTAGTCGTGAATGTTTTCTTTTGGAGCTTTGGGGTCACAGTCAAAGTGCCATACCTTTTTGAGGTTTGCGATCTGACCTTTTGGGGGGATCGAAATGAGAGGTTCAAATGCGTAGACAATACCGTCCGCTCCGCCGTAGAATATGAGTTCTTTGCCGTTGACTTTTCCAAGGCATGGTGATGACCATGCGGCGTGGAAGATGTTGCGGCCTATGCCTTCGTTTTCCCTTGCGAGCCATGTTCCGGTTTTCTTGTCCAGTACGATCAGGCAGGGGGCCTTGGGTGAACGGATGGTATCGTGTTTGCTGTTTAGTCCGCTGGACGTGTTGACATATAGAAAGTCTTTGTGTATTAGTATAGAGCAGTGGGCCGCATCGTGGGGATAGACTCCCACCTCGTCAGGCAGGTCGAAAATCCATATAATGTCGGCGTCTGTTTCATCGAGCGGGACGACCGGCTTTCCTTCGGGAACCATGTGTTTTGCTTCGTCCGTGTAAGGTCCGTCGTTGCCGTCTGAGAGGCCGGCGCGGTCGATGCACATCACTTCGCCTCGATTGGAGACGATGTATACATATTTGCCTTCCACCGTTGCAGGCGAACACATACCGACCTGGGGCCAGTCCTTGTAGGGATCCTCTTTTATCTTTGGTACGATCAACTGCCAGAAGAGGTTGCCGCGATCTTCGCTAAGACAATACATAACACCTCTGTCGCCTGTATGGGCAGAGTTTCTCGGTTTCTCATTGTTGGTGCAGATGTATACAAAGCCATCGGCGATTACCGGTGTAGCATAAGTCTTGGTTCCGAGAGGAGCTATCCATTTGACATTTCGGCCTGTTTCAAGGTCAAACGAATCGGGGAGGGATGTTTCCGATGAGATCATATTTCTTGAATACTTTTGACCCCACTGAGGCTGGCCGGCTGCGAACAGTGGATTGACGCCAATCAATACAACAAACAAAAAAGCATACAATGATAAGCAGGTTTTTTTTTCAACAGATAACATACCATTACCCTATAATGTTGAATATCATAACAAATTAATTTGTGCCAGTCAAAATTGATATATTCGGCAGAAAGCAGGTTTTACAGATCGAGAGAGATTATTGTCGAATCTCTGCCTTTGTAGAATTCTTCTTTTATTGTTTTCCAGCCTATTCGATGAGCGATCTTTATAAGCTTTGGGTCGGTGACTACGGCATATACAGTTATAAGGTCCATTTCTCTGGCGGCATCGAGAGTGGTGTTTGCCAGTTTTCTGGCAACATTAGTGCCTCGGTACTTGTTTTCGACATAGAAAGCGCCTACCCATGGTCCAATGTCGTCAATGCTGGTAGCGGGGTCCTCGGAGTACATGGCCAAACAGCCTACCGGCGTGTTGCCGTCCATGGCGACATACAATACTGATTGGCCGTCATTGAAAGAAATCCGGGCCTGTATGAACTCTGTCCATGCCTCGATGGACATGTCAGGGGAAAGGAAACTCCACTGTTCGTAAATCCAGGCAGCAACAACAGGGACAGCTTCCGGGCGATCGATGATAGATTCTATTGTGACCATAAACAGATACTCCTGAACTACATGTCGGGGTAAAATGCCAGGAAACAGCCGAACGTTTTCAGGATGTTTGATGCCTCCCGCTTATGGTGTTATTATAACCGGCAGAGGTATAACATCAACAGAAAAATAAAGAGGAAATAATAGGAGGAAATGGTTTGGTGGCGTTTCATTTCTTGACGTTTAAGGTAAACCTGGTAAAATACTGACGATTAATTGGTAGAATAATGATTTTGGTGTTCAAATGGAAAATGCCAGATAAAGGGGTACGTTCGTGGAAAAGAAAGGTGTTGGGAAATTCGCAATACGAGTTTGGGGTTGGCCTACACTTTTACTTTGTTTGGTACAGTGGACACTCATGGCTGTGTTCACGCTGACTTCAACTGACAGCTCAAAATATTTTCTTGAGCCGGAAAGCGGGAGGGAATATCTTTTTGAAAGTATTCTTGGTTTTTTCTTTGTATGTTATCTATGGATTCTAGTTTCCCGTTATTCAGTAATGACAGAGAAGAAGCTGTCAATCATCGCCAAATGGGGTACTGTTTTCTTAACGGCGGTTTTTGTTTTGGTTTCCATTGGCAACTTAGTTCGCTACCTGTTTAAAGGGTAGCTGAATAGAGAAGTAGTTTTCAGGCTGAGGGCCGTGTGCAACAAGTTCTGGTTACTTAAAAATCTGGAAGATGTTTGAGTGGTCGTCTGTCCATTGTTTTGTTTTTATGTAGCGATCTTCCGGGTCCTCTGATGCTCTTTGAATAATCCTGTTGTTAATGAATTCTTCATTTTTTGTCAGGAGTATCCAGTCTGCGGCGAGCACTCCGTATTCGGGCCATTCTTCGCTTTCTATCCATGCGGTTTTCAGGTTGAAGCAGTCGGCTTGCTTCCATATCACCTGGTTTAGGTCCAGATGCAGAGATGAGATGTGGAAAGCTATGACGCCTTCTGGTTTTATGTGTTTCAGGTAAATTTCAAACGCTTCTTTTGTGAGCAGGTGCAGCGGGACCGAGTCACTGCTGAACGCGTCCATTACCAGCAGGTCGAAGTTTTGGGGCGGTTCGTTTTCCATCGACAGTCTCGCGTCTCCGATAATCACTTTCAGATCGGCTTTGCATGATTTGAGATATGTGAAGTGTTCTCGTGCAAGCCTTTCGACTTCCGGGTTTATCTCATAGATGCGGTAGCGGTCGCCTGGTTTTGCGTAGGTTGCAACGGTTCCGACGCCAAGGCCGACGATTCCGACGTGTTTGTTCTGTTCGGTGTCGGCTGGCGCGTTTGGATCGGAATTCGGATTGGACAGGACTTTCATTGCCAGTCCAACTCCGCTGTTATAGCCGTAGTAGGCGGTTGGCTGGAGTTTTTTGTCCTCGTCGACGAACTGGAGTCCGTGGAATGTTGTGCCGTGCTGCATGAGGTATTTGTGTTCGGCTGGGTCGGTCCAGTGGTCCTCGTAGATGGTCAGTACTCCGAAGAAGTTTCTGCTGTTGTCGATGGCTATCTGGTTTTGCTGGGTACGGCGGCCCTGCATGAACGATCCGACGGATCCAATTACGATGACCAGTACGATCCAGACGGTTTTGCGTTTGCTGTTTCCCAGTGATTTTGATGTGTCGGCCATCAGTGCGAACAGTACGCAGGCGAGGAGGC
>DAOWHR010000361.1 GCA_030641315.1 Anaerohalosphaeraceae bacterium
AATTTTGCTGCCTGTAATTTAAACTCTTTGCTGTACTTTCGGTACTTTGCCATGACGGATGCTCCTTGTAAATGTGAGCAGTATAACCTCTCACCAAGTGTCCGTCATCTGTTTAGCACCTCATTGGCTTTACTTACAGGAGGATGTTTAATCGTAGGAGGTATTGCTATTAGTCTTTCAGAGAAAAAATTTGCTTATGAGGATATTGAAACAGGTACTAATTCTGAAATATCTTGGGTATATGAAGTTAAAAAGAAAACAAATAAGGATTGACTTTAGGAGTGATTTATGTGGTTGCCTGAAGATGAAAGAAAGTTGCTTTTGCTTTATTATAAAGAATTAGATGGTAATTGCTTTAAGTCTTTGCCTATGACAGAAGAACTTACCATTGCTTCTATTGAGGCAATAGGAATTCCATTGACAAAACAGTACCCTAATAATGACACACATGTTACGTGTCACCCAGGATATTCAATATTATATGATGCTCATTTAAGACTCCAGGGTCGAAATCTAATCAAAACCCACGATTATTCAGATATTGAGGGAATGGACGTTGAAGCAATACCACCTGATTGCCGTCCCCAATGCTTAGTTATCACTTTAGAAGGTTCTGATTTTATTAGAAAGTATAATAATAAGTTTACTCGATGTGGATTATGGGGGAAGGAGTATTGGTGTAATCCTGTTTTGATAATCATTGGTTTTGTAATTACCTATTTAGCAGGAATATGTTCAGCAATTATAATTAATAAATTGACAACTCCATAATGATTAACTCACAAATAAAAGAAATTGCAGATTATCTCAAAGACCTCACTGAAGGTCTATATGAATGGGACTTTTGTTTATTGCCTATGCAGTGGGAAGGTTAGTTTATGCACATAAATAAATACATAGAAGAAGCAGAAAACTTACTTGAAGAAGATGAAACAATATTAAAAGAGATTATATTCCAAGGTAAATACAAGACTCTTTCTGCTTATATATTCTTAACAAACAAAAGAGTGATTTATTGGAAATATGTAATTTTTGGAAAACGATTTAGGAATATATACCTCCCTGAAATAAGAGGGATTCGTCTTGCCCCACAGCAATTTTCTTCATCAGGAGTTCTCGTAGTTGCAACTAAACAAGGTAAAGAAATCTGCCTCTCTCCTTCTCTTATCGGTCAATCAGAAGCTGATGAATTTATTAGTGCCGTGAAGAAAGAAATACAATAAATTTCTATCTTTAGTTTTAGATGAAAGAAACTTTTGAAGCAAAAGATAAAAAGAAAAAGATACTGTTTGCATCTATGGAACTCCAGGCAAGGAAATGTTTAGACTGTATTAAGAGAAGAACAGTGATGGGGAATTAATCGAAGGAGTATAAAATGAGAAAAGAAGAAAAAACAACTGTAATAGATTTTTCTAATAATCCAAAAAATGCAGCATTATTTTTTGATTATACAGTGCCTGTTTCACCATCACTTGCTGGGAATAATATTTTGGGTAACGTTTCAATGAGTATTTTGAAATCCATTCTTCCTACAGAATTTCAAGTCCCTGAGACATATCAAATGTATGTTGATTTATTAATAGGCTACACATCGAATGTATTATTATCAATGCATTTATCTCAAATACATTCATTTGATAGTTTTACGAATTACAGATTTGATAATATGGTCTCTGAAGAGGCATTTGAAATGTTCTTAAAAAATAGCCAGGAAATTATCTCAAACTATTATAATTCAGATGCTGGCTTTACACACCTGAATGAATCAATAATATTTATCGATATTCTTATGTCTCATGCTTATAATTACATTTTACCTTCAATGCAATCATTACCTGACATTTCATCTTATAATTCCGTTTCAATCCAATTAACTCAACTCCCACTAATTGATACTACCAATGCTCCTTGGGAACAGATTATTGAAATTCGAGAGGACAAAAATTCTATAAGTAAGTTAAGAAATCTTAGATTATTCTTCCATAAAAACTATTCGGGCAAAGATAAGAATTATGTTGAGGATGATTTGAGTAAAAGACTTGAGGACTATAAGAATACGGTAGATGGTTGGGGATTTGAAACTATGACATCTTCTATGACATTATTAAGCACTTCTGCTTCTACGTTTGGTTCTGCTCTTGTTTTAGCATTAACAGGACAACCTTTAGAAGTTGCTCTGGCATCAGGTTTATGTGTTGGAATTGGGAACATATCATTACACATTGCAAAAGAGAAAAAGAAATTATCAGTTCTCCAAAGAGACCATCCACTAGCATATATTATAGATGCAAAAGAGAAGTTGGAATAATCAAAGGTGTCAGGCACCTTTTCGCCCTTTAACCGTTTCAAATTCACTGCCCATAACAAAATCCAAACAATCAAATCCGCCAACTGTTTTTTCTTATCCCGTATAACTTATGCCTTGTCCCTCGCTTTAAATCTTTCCTTCGCGACCTTCGCGTCCTTCGTGGTGAGTAAATAAATCCCATGCTTTTCTAAGGCTATTCGGTGCACTCTAAGACAAAAAAATTAAACCAGCAAACGAACTCCTAACCACAAACAACCAATATTCTACAGCAGCTTTTATCAATTACCAGAAAAACCTACAAATGATCCCCCATAAAATCCATACCTTTTATTCAATGTAATCCCCTGCATTCCCGCCCGCCGTGCAGTGCCCGCTTGCCACACTGTGCTTGTCGCAGCAGGTCGCGGCAGGTGGCCATTTTAACCTTCAACACCGCCACCAGCGATTCCTTCCCTTCCTTCATTATCTTCTGGTGAAATATCTGTTTTTGTTTACATTACTTCTTTCATCTTATAGTAGTAAAAAAATCCGTGAAATCCGCGAAATCCGCGGTTAATTTTTTAATCTTTTGTCCTTAGTTTTTCTCTGAGACCTCCCTGTCCTCTGCCTGCCGTGAGCATGTAGATCGGTGGCAAAACAACCCTTATATCGTCAAAGGCGATACCCCAAAACACCCCCCAAACACAATTCACGACATACTATACCTACCGACCGCGGTCGAAAAAAATCACACCCCCATCCGACCCCAAAAATGCCCATTCCACCCTAATATAGCCGACTACACCACACAGCTTACCCATCTTAACCCATAATAAAAATCGGCCCAAAACGGTACAATTTCGGTACAAACACCATTATTGGCCCAATAACCAACAACAACATAAATTCGCAAAATACATGCTTTTTCCAAAAATAACATTGAAATCTCACAGCTACATGCTATAATCCTCCGTTTTACTCTTGGGAGATATTTGAAATGAAGAAGGACATACATCCTAAATACCAGACAGTTAAGGTTCGTTGCGGTTGTGGAAGCACATTCGAAACACGCAGCACAGCCAAAGAGATACATGCTGAAATATGTTCGCTCTGTCACCCGTTCTTTACGGGCCAACAGAAGTTCCTCGACACAGCAGGCCGTATCGAACGATTCCAGAAGAAGTTTGGCGAAAAGGGCAACTACTTCAAGACAAAAGACAAGAAGTAGCTATTCACAAGACATCAATTTGCGCTGTTGATCATGGTTGTACCAATTATGTTTCGGCAGCGCAATTTTTTTGCACTCTTATCGCGCCTGACCTTTCAACATGTAAAAATTAGCAGCAGTCAGATAAACTTCTCCAACAAAACGTATATTTTTTTATGGAATCGGTACTACCATGGCAGATCAATACAAAAACCTGCTGGCCAAACTGGATGAGTTTGACACTCGTTTTGCGCAAATAGATGCGCAACTGTCTGACCAGGCCATTGCATGCGATGTTAATAAGGTCATAGCCCTCAGCAAAGAACAGGGCAAGCTCAAAGTTATGGTCGAAAAGTTCAGGCAGTACAAAGCCACTGTCACAGGCATCGAAGAATCCCAGGCAATGCTCGATGATCCTGACACAGATGAAGAATTCACCCAAATGGCAAACGAAGAGATCGAGCAGCTTACCGAAAAGAAAGACGCTCTCCTTGAAGAACTCAAAGAAACCCTCGTTATGGCTGACGACGTAAGCGTCGGCTCGATCATCATGGAAATTCGACCAGGCACTGGCGGCGATGAAGCGGCACTATTTGCACGTGACCTGTGCAATATGTACACCAGATACGCAGAGAAAAAACGCTTCACTGTTGAAATGCTTGAACTGTCAGCAACAGAAACCGGCGGATTCAAAGAAGTCGTTATGTCCGTAAAAGGCAACGGCGTCTGGACAGAACTCGGCTACGAATCGGGAGGACACCGCGTCCAGCGGGTTCCCGAAACCGAGACACAGGGACGAGTACATACTTCCGCAGCTACTGTCGCGGTACTGCCCGAACCGGAAGAGGTAGATGTTAACATCGACCCTGCCGACGTACTCGAACACGTCAGCCGGGCAGGCGGACCAGGCGGACAAAGCGTTAACAAACTTAACAGCGCAATAAAGCTAGAACACGTACCAACAGGCATAACAGTAAGTATGCGCGACGAAAAGAGCCAGCACAAAAACAGGGCAAAGGCATGGCGAATCCTGCGAAGCCGACTCTATGAACTCCAGATGAACAAGATCAACGAAGAACGACACCAGGCGCGTAAAACAATGATCGGATCGGGGGACAGGTCCCAGCGGATAAGAACCTACAACTTCCCCCAGAACCGTCTGACGGACCACAGAATAAATCTCTCGCTTTACAGCCTCGACAAGATCATAATGGGAGAAATGGACGACCTGATCACAGCACTTAAAGACCACGACAAACAACAAAGACTGCAAAATCTGTAAAGGTCGTTTCGACCAAAAACGCCAAACCAGGAGACGATAATGATAGTAGTTGTCACCGGCATGGTCGGCATTGACAAAAAGAAATACCTGCAGGAAGTCTGCGACCTTGCAAAGTCAAGGGACAAGCAGCTAACTCTCTGCAACATAGGCGACATGATGTACACCGAGGCCCCCGACATCGCGCCGGGCAGAATCCTGGACATACCCCTCCAGCGACTTTGTTCACTCCGCCGCAGTGTAATAAAGGACATCATCGCAAAGGCCCGCTCCGGCGTAAACCTGATCATAAACACACACGCAACCTTCAGATGGAGACACGGTCTGTTCCGTGCTTTCGACTTCGACCAGATGCGGCAGCTAAATGCCGACACCTATATCTGCATCGTTGACAGCGCAGACTCAATACACGTTCGACTCGCTGGCAAACACTCGATCAAGCACTCACTAAAGGACCTTCTCGTCTGGCGCGAAGAGGAACTGCTCGCTACCGAACTTATGCAGCAGGCTGTAAACGAAAACGCCGACTACTACTGCCTTGCCCGCGGTGAAGACACCCCAACAACCGAAACATTCTACCGGCTCATCTTCGAACCGCAAAGGCTAAAGGCGAATCTCAGTTTCCCGATGACACACGTAGCGGACCTGCCCGACATACTTTCCGAGATCGCCAATTTCCGCGAACAGATGAAACAGACATTCACATGCTTCGACCCCGGCGACCTTGAAGAAACATATCTGCCGTGGTACGCAAAAAAAGCGGCACAGGCAGGACGCGACCATATCGAACTGACCGCACTGGGCCGCAAGGTACGCTTCGATCTGGGCGAGGTACTTCAGGTCGAAACCGACATCTCAAGCCAGATATACACCCGCGACTTCGCACTGATCGACCAGGCAGACATGATCGTCAGCTACATACCTCACCTCTGCGACGGTCGTGCCGCTATATCAAGCGGAGTCGAACGAGAACTCCAGCACGCACACGAAGCAGGCAAAGACGTATACGTCATCTGGCCAAGCCCCAACGAACCGTCGGTATTCGTTACACAGACGGCGACAAAGGTATTCAAAACGATCGCAGATGCCTCACAATATCTCCGGGAAAAAGCAAACACGCAAATGCGAACACATGACAGGGGACTATTCGAATGATACCCGAAACACGAACCAGGCTCGCCAAATACTTCGACCACACTCTGCTAAGCGCAACTGCCCTTCGGTCCGACATTCAGCAGCTATGCGACGAAGCATTCAAATACGGCTTTTACAGTGTCTGCGTCCTGCCGCGATGGGCGTCATTCGCTGCCGACATCCTCAGGGACACAGACATAAAAGTTGCCTCCGTCGCGGGCTTTCCCTTCGGAGCGGACACACCTAAGATCAAAGCAAACGATGCCAGGGAAGTCATCAAAGCCGGCGCCGACGAAGTAGACATGGTAGCCGACCTGCCATCAATTATTGAAGGCGACATCAACTACCTCACCCGTGACCTCCTCTCCGTTCTCAATATCTGCCGGTCGACAAGACCCGCTGTCACACTCAAGGTCATAATAGAATCTGCCGCACTTACCGATCAGCAGATCGTCTTCGCCTGCAAAACATGCCAGCAGATCGGCGTAAACTTCATTAAAACAAGCACCGGCCTCAACCCGGCAGGCGGAGCGTCAACTCACGCAGTCGAACTCATGGCTCAATCGGCACCGCAATGCGATATCAAAGCTGCCGGAGGAATAAAAACACTGACCCAGACTCTCGAAATGATCGCCGCAGGAGCGACACGCATCGGAGCCAGCGCCTCGGTCAGTATCATGGAAGAATTCAATAACTCGGCACAGGAAAAATGAATCAACCCGATACTATTAACTGCTCGATCCGCTATAGGCTGGTTTCAACAGCCGCCGACCCTGCCGCAGTCACAGAACTTATATCCCAAAAACCAAACCCGTCAATCATCGGCGCAAACGATGCGCAATGCTCTGCCAACCGCTTTTCAGCCTGGGCATTCGCGCCGACAGATATATTCCAATTCACCTCGGACCAAGCCGATCCGTTCGGCAGATTAGAAGCGGCACTTTCAAAATACGCACTGGACACATCAGCAACAAACCCGCTGCCGGTATCCATGTTCCCGTGCGGCTGGGTCGGATACTTCAGCTACGAACTTGGACGCTACATCGAACGCATACCCGAAACAACCATCGACGACCTCAAACTCCCCCTGATACGCCTGTGCTTCTACGATCGCGCCATCTGCCATGACCGCATTGAAAACAAGTGGTACCTGATCGCCCTGAAAATACCCGATGACACCTGCGATGTAGAATCCAAACTCGATCAACTCGCCGCGATACTCGATAAGGCCTGCAAAACAACCGTCATCCCGCACAGCACGCCAGACATGAGCGATCTTGACACATCGAACATAGACAGCAACATGACCCGGCAATTCTACGAAAACGCACTCGCTAAAACCAAACAATACATCTACGACGGCGATGTCTACCAGATCAACTTCTCCCAGCGATTCCGCTGTCCATACACCGCGTCCCCGGTCGACCTCTACCACTGGCAGAACACCTACAACCCAAGCCCCTACGCCGCATACATCGACGCAGGCGATTTCGCAATAGTCAGCGCCTCGCCCGAGCTGTTCATTCGGCTCGAAAACGGCACGATAACAACAAAACCGATCAAAGGCACTCGCCCAAGACTGCCCCACGGCCAAAACACCGAACAGATCAACCGCAAAAACTACACCGACCTCGTCGAAAGCGAAAAGGACCAGGCCGAACTCTACATGATCATCGACCTCGAACGAAACGACATCACCCGTATCTGCAAATACGGCACGATCAAGGTCACTCAGCCCAGAACCATCGAAGCATATCCAACCGTATTCCACGCGGTCGCAACAGTGAAGGGCCAGCTAAGAAACCGCCAATCCCCCAAAACGTTCTGCGAGATACTCCGTGCAGCCTTTCCGGGCGGTTCCATCACCGGCGCGCCCAAGATCAGGGCAATGGAGATCATTGATGAACTCGAACCGACCGCAAGAAGCGTCTATACCGGCGCAGTCGGCTTTATCGGCATCGACCAAAATGCATGCTTGAATATCGCGATACGAACGGTTATCATTAAAGACAATTCGGCATTCGTTCAGGCTGGAGGCGGCATAGTCGCGGACTCCGACACCCAGGCCGAATGGGATGAAACTATTACAAAAGCAAGGGCACTCTTGACAGGCATAAATGCAGTAGTTAATAGATAGTAGTTAAGACATTCAGATTTTTCAAAGTCTGGACGTGTTTAGAGGTATGGCCCACTGGGTTTCAAAACAACTGTAACGATTTTCAGTATTTATATAAGACGGTAAAAAAATGACAAAAGTATATCTTAACGACAAAATTGTAAACGCTGACGATGCAAACATCTCAACGGCAGACAGCGGCTTCCTGTACGGCATGGGACTTTTCGAGACAATGCGAGCTGACAACGGCAACGTATTCGCTATCGACGACCACATCGACCGCCTGCTCAAAAGCGCCCGGGTATTGGCAATCGCGCACTCATACGACAGAGACGCATTGGCCTCAGCGATCAACCAGACCGTGATAGCCAACGAACTTACCGAGGCACGCATCCGCCTTACACTTACCAACGGGCCGATGACAGGCGACCAGCCAAAACCTACCCTTCTCGTAACAGCAACCGAGTTCACACCGTATCCGCCTGAGTTTTACGAGAAAGGCGTAACCGTCATACTAAGCGATATTCGCCAGAACATCACCGACCCGACATACGGCCACAAAACAACGAACTTCTTCGCCCGCCTCGTCGATCTCGGCAACGCGCACAAAAAACAAGCCGCAGAATCACTCTGGTTCACAACAGACAACCGATTAGCCGAAGGCTGTGTAAGCAATGTTTTCCTCGTAAAGGACTCGACCCTATACACCCCAAAAGCAGACACCCCGGTCCTGCCGGGCATCGCAAGAAAACACGTCCTGAAAATCGCCTCAGATAAGAACATTAAAGCCGAAGAAAAGGACCTGACAATAGACGACCTGCTAAACGCCGACGAGGTTTTCATAACAAACACAATAATGACCGTACTGCCAGTAATACAGATCGAATCCCACACAATAGCTGACGGCAAACCAGGTAAAATAACCAAAAAACTTCTCGACCAGTTTAAAGAGACCATAAACAACTAACGGAGAATAAGGATGAAAATTAAACACCTCGCAGCCGAGATAGAAAAGATCGCCCCGCTGAACCTTGCTCTTGACTGGGACAACGTTGGCCTGCTCATTGGTTCGGAAACTGCCAATGTCAAAAGGGTACTGCTGACGATCGACGTTACAAAAGACGTTGTCGCCGAAGCAAAAAAACTCAAATGCGACACGATCCTAAGCTACCACCCCGTGATATGGGACGGCCTCAAGAAGATCACCAAACAAGGCCCGACAGGTCCCATCTACGACCTTGTCCGGTCTGGCATTAACGTCTTCTCGTTCCACACCGCATACGACATAACGCTGGGCGGCGTAAATGATGAACTCGCAAAGATACTGTCCATCGCAGATCCCAAACCGATTGGCGACTTCGTCGAACCACCACAGGGCATATTTTACAAGCTGACAACTTTCGTCCCGGCCAAAAACGTAAACGCTGTAGCCGATGCGATGTTCAAAGCAGGCGCCGGCTCGATAGGTAACTACTCAAACTGTTCCTTCCGATCCGAAGGCACAGGCACCTTCCTGCCCGGTAAAGGTTCCAACCCAGCCATCGGCAAAAAGGGCAAACTCGAAAAAGTCAACGAGGTCAAGCTCGAATCCATCGTCCCGGCCGACAAACTAAACGCGGTGATCGATGCGATGAAAACCGCCCATCCATACGAAACACCAGCCTACGATGTATTTCGCCAATATGAAATTGGAGCAAAATTCGGGCTTGGACGCATCGGCGAACTGACAAAACCAACCTCGCTGACCGCACTTATCAAAAATATCAAGAAAGTTACCGGCGCAAAAGCGATAGGACTCATCGGCCCTGCCAGACGTACCGTCAATAAAGCCGCCGTCTGCGCTGGCTCATGCGGGGCGATCGTAAACACCGTAATTGCTGAAAATTGCGACCTTTACCTCACAGGCGAACTAAAACACCACCAGGCACTCGCCGCCGCCGAAGCAGGTCTGACCTGCATTTGCCTCTCACACACGGTATCAGAGCGATTTGCCCTGAAAAATCTGGCAAAGGTGTTGAAAAAACAGCTAAAAGATGTAACAATAACGGTCTCAAAAACCGATGCTGACCCGTTTAAGTGGATAAATATATGACAGAAGAACAAAAAACTGACCCTGACGACCAACTCCAGGCCGACATGACTGCCGAAACCGAAGCGGTTACCGTTGATGCTGAAGATGATAACATTGAACCGGATCAGGACACCGCTGACGAAAATGCCCCACAAGCACCCGACCAGCAGTCATTGAATGGTATTGATCAGGATGATGACCAGGACGATCCCGACAAACCCGCTGCCGAACCGCTCAAAGACACTTACGTCGTCGACGACGTCGAAGTTACACTGCTGTCCGTAATAGAATCGATCCTTTTCGCAAGCGACGAACCGCTGACCCCAAACCGGATCGTCAACATCCTCGAAGCAGGCTCGGTAAAACAGGTCCGCCAGTGCATCGGTCAGCTCAACGAAAAATACGAACGGGACGCATCGGCATTCCGTATCGAACGCATCGCAGGCGGTTATCAGATGATGACGCTGAACGCATACAATTTCTGGCTGAAGAAACTTATCAAGGTCCGCACAGACAACAAACTCTCACAGGCCGCCATGGAGACACTTGCGATCATAGCATACAAACAGCCCGTCATCCGTGCAGATGTCGAAGCCATCCGCGGAGTAAGCTCAGGCGAAATGATCCGCTCGATAATGTACAAGGGCCTCGTAAAGATCACCGGCAGAGCCGAAATACTCGGAAGACCCATGCTCTACGGAACAACAAAAAAATTCCTCGACGCATTCGGGCTTAATTCGCTAAAGGATCTGCCGAAGATCGAAGAACTCAAAAGACCCCAGGACTGAAAGAAAAAATGAGACCCATAAGATTAGCCACACGCGGCAGCAAACTCGCACTGACCCAGACAGGCCATGTCAAAAAAATGGTCGAAGATACCTGCCCCGGCATCGAAATAACTATCGTCGAAGTGTCAACGCTTGGTGACCGCGACAACACCGACTTTCTCTACAAAGCAGGCTCAACCGGCTTTTTCACAACGGAAGTCGAAAACGCACTGCTCAACAATCAAGCTGACTTCGCGGTCCACAGCCTAAAGGACCTGCCCACAGCGATTACACCAGGCCTGATGATAACCGCGATACCGGTTCGTCAAAATCCGGCAGATGCGTTATTGACCAACACGTCTGCAACTTCCATTGACGATCTTCCCCAAGGCGCAAAAGTAGGAACCTCAAGCGTAAGACGAATCGCCCAACTCCTGCACGCAAGACCTGACCTCAACTGCCAGCCCCTACGCGGCAACATCGATACACGCGTAAGAAAGCTCGACGAAGGTCAATACGATGCGATCATACTCGCCGCTGCAGGCCTCAACAGTACTGACGTGGCACATAAAATTTCAGCGGCCCTCCCCTTCGACCGCTTCACCCCCGCACCTGCCCAGGGTGCTCTTGCCGTCCAGACCCGATCACATGACACCGAACTGATCGAAGTGATAGCAACACCCGACCACCACGAATCACGTTTGACCGCTGAGACAGAACGCTCCATCCTCGCCGCAATGCACGGCGGCTGCTCGATCCCACTGGGCGTACACTGCTCCATCGAAAACGACAGCATAACGA
>DAOWHR010000065.1 GCA_030641315.1 Anaerohalosphaeraceae bacterium
GGGCCGTCAGCACCATAGATGTCAGCACCTATGCATAGTTTGCCATCGGTAACCAGCAGACCTGTATTAAGACCCAGATCATCAACGGAAACCTCCAGCACACCATTGACATAAAAACCCTTGATGTTATTTTCTTCATCATAAACGCCGACCAGGTGATACCAGTCACCTCCATCTATGAAAGCATCAGCATCAGAGTTCAACCCCGGACTGCCATAGGTATACCAGCGTGGTTTTCGATGCCAGTCGTTACGCCTTAGAGCCCAGCCCGGATTCGTCCCGGCTGCATCGGTCTTACTGACAAGACTACCCCAGTAATTGACTTCGTTGACATAGCCGGTCGTAATATTTTTAATCCAGCAGGATACTGTAAAGGCATCATCTCTATAGGCGTCAGTATGCGGCACTTCTACATAGGACACCTGTGCATTCGTGATTGGCGTATCATCGTCCTCATTGTCCAGATGCAGACAACCAGTACCAGCAATTTGTTCAACGGAATCATACGCTACAGTTCCTATCTCGATACCATTATTGCCCAGTTCGTCATTGGCATTTCCGTCAAGTTTCCAGTGACCTACCAGACGTTTTACGATAAGGTAACCGGCATTGGAAGCCTTGGCTTTGCCGTTTGAATCCACTGTCACCAGGCAGAAATAGTTACCTTCGTCACCGCTGACAACATCGCTGACCGTAAGAGTCGTGGAAGTTTCACCGGTCAGAAGTACTTTTGCCGGATCATCCATATCCGAGCCACTGTACCACTGATAGCTAAGACCGGTGCTCTCAGCAGGTTCGGTAAACGGATTCGTCGCCGAAACACTAAACGAAGCAGTTTCACCCAGAGCTGCACGGTAGTCCGCTGGAGTGGTTGGATCGATCTCAGCATACGCAGATGCGGTCGAAAAGAACCAGACAGGACCTGCGATTATATTGTTGGGATCAGAACTTCCCTCAACCAACGCCTCGCCGATACTCCAGTACACAAACTGATCTCGCTCGGTCTCCCATTGTCCCGAAGGATTCCACTCTGCGTTCCCGCCAGAGGCAGCAACTCTTGTTGCCTCAGTCAGGATTGGGGAATCGTTATGTGCGCTGAATATACCCAGATAGACGATGTGCTCGGCAATTGCTGGATTTGCGTTGACAGGATTTGCAGGATCCTGACCGGATTTCCACCCCAGAGCCGGATTGGTTTCCGGGAAAAGACGCGTCGTTCCATCAGCCGGAGTGGGATCCCAAGCATCAAGAGCCGGGCTGTACGCAACACCGTGATAGACGCTTCGTTCAGCACCGCTCCACGCAACAAGAACATTGATCTCGCCATTTGCAACAACCGCTTCGCCCAGATAAGCTTCATACAGACCCCAGCCGGCATGAGCATCCAGACCGGTGTATGTCGTATTGGCAACAGCATAAGTGGTCATTGAACTTCCATCATCATAAGTAGCGTTTATTGACCGCAGGTTATCTGTGGTAAGCGCCGTAAGCACCCATACATGATATCTCATCCCGTCATTAAGATTGCTGATCGTAGAACGTATTTCGGTCGATTGTGCCGCATTACCTTGATACCCAACACTAATTGCTCCAAGAACAGGATCGACAGCAGCAACGAAAACACCGCCCGTGCCACGATCCGTCCATTGATCAGAAGCCGCAGACACAGCATACCATGCCGATGAATCATCGCTCGTTCGAACGGTATTCGTATTGTCGGCAAGCATCAGATTTGAACCGGTAATATCAGCATGAACACCACTGCAAACCGCGATCAAACCTAAAATAACTAAAAAAGTTTTTATCGCTTTCATTTGTTTACTCCTTATTGATATATCTTCATATTTACTTAACGAGTAGACTTAAGTGGCATTAATTACCAGGGTCCACCTGATTGCTTACCATCCAGTCGGAGGCAAGCGCCGCAAAATCAAACAAATTAACAACACAGTCCGGATCGCCGTCAGGGCCTGAAATATCAAACTCAGGACGATCAAAACAAACCGATTCACCGGTTATTGTGGTGTACATCGTTACTACTCCAAGATCATCCATTGCATAGTTGTACACACGAACATCAGACAGACTGCCCTTAAAGTGGCTGCTTGCAGGAGTTGGCACATCGTTAGCTACATATATCCTTGCACCCAAAACGATAGGCTCTCCCAGAACAGATCTCATTGGACCGCTTGCATTTGTTGGACTTGATACCAATGAGCCATTCTTGTAAAGATACATTCCCGTGCCGTCATAGATCGCTGCAAAATGGTTCCACTCATCCTGCGGCATTACAGCCGTCTCAAAGGTTCCGCCGGTCTTATTGCCCATTCTAAATGCCAGTGTTCTGGTTCCCCAGTTGTTGCGGCAAATGTCCGCCCTTGCAAAACTGCCGCCATTGATATTGTAGTAGCCGTAATTTATGAAACGTCTCCAGGTACTTGCACCTTCGTCTCTTACCCAGAAAGCTATCGTATACTGTTTGTCATATTTATTCAGAGTTTCATCAATGGTTACGGTTGCCCATTGATCAGAACCGTTAAACTGAAGCGCCGATGTGCCTTCAAGAGGTCCATCGACAATTACAGGGTTACCGTTCGGGTCCGCATCGTTACCGTAGCCGGAACTGTCAGTCAAAGAACCGTCTACAAGCCAGTTACCGATAAGTCTCGCAATTGTCAAACTAGCGACTTTGGAAACTGTCGTACCACTCGTATTTGTAATCGAACAGTAGAATGTATCCTCATCTGATATCTGTGCGTTAGAAATCGTCAAAGTCGCAGAATTACCACCGACGATCTCTTCTGCTCCGTTACGCCATTCGTAAGTCAAACCTGCTCCAAGAGGATCGATAGCGTCAACTGTAATTACCGCGTCTTCACCTTCTGGTGTGTACGAGTCAGCAGGATGAGTAATAATCTGAGGTGGTGTCTTTTCTGTATAGAAACTCCACTCTACACCTTTAATAATTCCAGTGGCGGTCACTTCATCGACACGCCATAAATATGTCGAGTCTTTTTCAAGTTCCCATTGTCCCGAAGGATCCCAGTCTGCACCACCGGTTCCCGTTACATCTATTGTTGTAGCCAGAAGAAGATTGGGGTCGGAAGGTGTGCCGATATATACTTTGTGAGCTGTGATCGCTGAATTAACTGTTGTCCAGTCACCAGCAACCCGACCGGTCTTCCAGCTTAGCACCGCATTGGCAGGATCAAGCAGTTCGCCGCCTTCCCATGGGTTCGGTGCTGCACCAAAGGCATGAGGCGCCGCAATATCTCCACGGATCGTCAGATTATCCACAGACGCATTGCTATTTCGAGTAAAAATACCGTTCCAGGTTGCCGGGTCAGTCGCCCCGGCATTCATGCGGGAAGCAATATCAAGATCAATATTCTGACAAGCCGCAACAGCAGTAAGTGTATCTTCAACTGCATTGCCCGCGTCATCGCCTATCTTCTGTACATACAAGCTGCCTGATCCATCACCGCCGTTTGCGGCAAGATCAACATCGATAACGATCCGCCACATTCCGGTTGCGCCCGCAGATATATTAGATTTGACCTCACTACCCCAAGCAGACCGTCGTATGTACCAGCCGCCAGCGCCATGATGGCCGAAGAAGAAAGCCACTTCGTTACCGTTGAGTTCGCCATCGTCATCCACATCGGAACCCAACGCAAACGTCAACGACTGACCGCTGCCGAAACGCCCTGTCTGTTCGATGATGATATGATCACCGATGATCCCGTAATCCCAGGCAGCGTTATTTACTCGGCACATCTGGCTGTCACCTCCGGAAGAACCTACAAGTCCGTCAAATCCAACCCGACCCGCCAGGTCATCGCGAGCGTATGATGCATTAGAAAGCTGCACCCAGCCGTCCTGACCATTCAGGTCCGTTCCCGGATAAGGTGCACCCGTAACATTGCCGTTGTCATAATCATAAACGACCCCGGCTGTGGCAATACCAAACGCCATCAACATTATTATTATACACAATAAATTTTTTGGTTTCATAATCGTTACTCCTACATACATTTAACTAAAAATATTGACATCTTAGTAACTTTTGCATCTCATGACGTTAATCAAATCCTAACCTCGTCACATACACCTCCTTTCTTCGTATCGAAGAACAGCCTTTTCTTCAGACATTCCAACACGCACCTCGCTTTCTTCATAAAAACAACAATACTGTTTCATTTCACATAAACGAATATCACTCTTTAAATCTTGTCATCCAGTCAGGCCAGTCAACCGGAGACCTTTCCTGCCAGACTGGGTTCCATTTCAATGACCACAGCGATTTGAGATTAACCTTGTCAGCCGTAAGATCGAAGAAAACTGCATTGATACTGCCGTTGTGACGGTCTATGGTATGACTTGCCATATAATTAGCGTGAACATTATTACTGGTGGGTGTTTCGGTCGCGCGAAGATAATCTTCCTGAGGAGCAGGCGGATTTGTTTCACTCGGATAACTCTTCCAGTAGGCACTGTCCAGAAGAATTGGTATCTTTGACAGGCTGCCTCTGACGCTGAGCTTACGCCAGTGCATTGACTGAGGAAATGAATTTAATTCATCCGAGCAGACATATCCGTTAAGACCGTAACTGCCGTAGTTGAATGGATCGTCATCACCGGCAACCCAACCTGTCCTGTTTCCCCATGCGTATTTCCCTCCGCCTATCTTTTGATCAGTTAGTTTCGTTGCCGACGGACACGTGCGAACATCATTATTTGTCGAGTAATACGGTCGAAGAGCATGAAGCCAAAGACCTGTATAATCATTCGCCCCACGCCAGCCCTCATGAAACTTGCCGTCATTGTCATCGGTATACATCTGAAAAATAATGCCCCACTGATGAAGATTGGATTTGCATACCACCTGCCTTGCCTTTTCCTTCGCCATACCCAACGAAGGCATCAAAATCGCAAGCAGCAATGCGATAATCGATATTACCACAAGTAATTCGATAAGTGTAAAAGCCTTTTTCGTCTTCATTTTAATACTCCTGCAAAAAATTCCGGATTCCTTTTCCGCTCACATGTTCTTACTGTCTTTTTCTGTACTTTTAAAACTCAATTCCAAAGAATGATCAATTGCCGTTTTCGTAAATTACCTTCCATGTGGTGCCTCGCTTCATTTTTCCCTGATCGTCAAAAAGAACCTTGGTATTTATCTTGTGTCCGCTCACGCTTCCGTCAGTGAACCATGTATTTAGAGTATCTTCGTGCGGAAGACTGTCAACCGCGCTTTGATACCAGTATGTCGCAGCCCACCAATCAGAAAGATAAGCCTTTCGACCCCGAATTTTTGACAGCATCGTTGAGGCGGTCCAGGATGTCGATCCGGTCTGACCTAACTCAAGTGTAATAGCTCGTACTCCATAATTTGATCGCAGGTTTACCCAACTAAAGCCTGAGTCCGAAGGCAATAAACGCCGACCTTGATCACCTTCAGGTCCGACATAATTCCAGTGAGTCGAATCACCGTTAGAGTTCATTCTTTTAGCGTAATTAGAGCCTGAAGATTGAGATTTGACAGATGGACAAAAAATGGTGTCGGAATTCATATCTATGATCCCGGCTGCGTAAAGATAACCCAAACCAGAAAAGCCCGCATAGGGGGAAGAATGGTGAGGGATAAGATAATACATGAAATGAAGAGGCATTTCTGATGTGGCGTTTTGGGCGCCTGCGCCAAATGGCAACAACGAATCGTTATTCTGTGACGCATACAAAAAGATAGCGTTACCAATACTGTGAAGTCGACTTGCACAAACCACCTGCTTTGCCTTATCCTTGACCCTGCCAAGTGCTGGCATCAAAATCGCAAGCAGCAATGCGATGATCGATATTACAACAAGCAATTCGACAAGGGTAAAGGCCTTTTTCGTCTTCATTTTAATACTCCTGCAAAAAAATCCGGATTCCTTTTCCATTTGTAATTTACTGTTTTTTATTGACTTTCATTGCCTGTCACAGTAAATATCTAACACAGAAAGCGGGCGCAAAAAAAGCCCCGCATTCTACCCTGCGGGTCAGCCTTCTTCGCCAAAAGATACTGGCTGGTCCGCATTTTCATTCTTTACTTGTATATTTCCTGCCCTGTCTAAGCCCGCACAACCCGCGGCGGAACAAGTACCGTGATCCCTGCAAGAGCTTCAGGGGTCCTTACCCTGTAGATCAGCTTCTCAACCGCCCTTCGGGCAATTTCGCCGACATTCAGGTCCATCGTCGCAGGCCTCGGATCCAATCTGCATAAAAACTCTTCATGATTACCGCAGGAAATGATCTCAACATCTCTGCCGACCCTTATTCCGCGTTTCTTCATTTCCTCATAAACACCAATGCATATTTCATCATTTACAACATGGATACCAGTAGGACGATCTTCGGATGGCATCTTTGCGAATTTATCAACTAGTTCTTCAATAAGATCATGACCGTTCTGAGCGGTCCAGTAAATTCCCTCAAATGGTTTATCGGATACCAGCATTGTCACCTCAGCGCAGGCCTTTTTTGCAGCAATTTGAAAATGATATCCGGTTTCTTCAAAACCCATATGATTGGGCATAGGATTGAAAAATGCTACCCTGCGGTGGCCCTGGTCTGCCAGATACCGAAACGCAAGCCTGCCGCGGCTCTTAAAATCAGAAGATACCCAGTCGAACTTGCTGTCCTCATAATGCTCAGAGGACAACAATCCAACTGCATGCATACTCTCAAGTTTTGAGCGAAGCAGTTTCGATTGGGGTTCCCCAAAGATCAGTAATCCATCCAGACGTTCTTCGCTCAGCATTGGATAATCCTTTTCAGGATCGGCTATCTGCATCACAGTAACAAGAAGGTTATAATCAGCCAAAGCCTGCTCGATCTCGGTCAAAAGCTTTACGAACAGAGGAACCTTAAGCAGTTCAACGGGTTTTTCTACAAGCAGCAGACCAACACACCCGGTTTTGAAGTAAGACGAGATCGAATCACTGCTATTAGCTAGTTCCTTGGCTTCTTTAGGATAACCGATATCTTTCATAACACTTCTGACAAGTTCGATGGTCTTGGGGGAAACATCACGCTTGCCGCGAAGAACTCGATGCACAGTCGTTGTCGATACGCCGGCTTCTTTTGCTATTTCATGTAATGTCATGGTCTGTCCCGCTTTCTACACGATACTACCGCATTGGAGGATTCAATCATCACAATATTCGATTTTCCGTAATATGTCAAGATAAATATCGGAAAATTTACGGGATATATTAACTTAATATTACGGAAAACTAACACCCATATCTATACAAGTCTGCCCTCATGCAGCGTAGGTGGATGATATTAAAGGACTTACAGAAGCTTGCTACGCCGTAAAATAATGGCAGAAGTGCGAAAACAGGACACCGCTCATCTCGGAAATAGAGCACTTTAATCTTTTCTGCTCCGCTTTATGCCATCGAGAGAACAAGGCTGGAAAAGAAGAATACCCAGCAATATTGAAACATTGCCAGTAATTTTGATCACGCCAGCCAAAGCCGCAACAGGCAGCCAATTTGACCTGTTCAGGTCCAACCAATAGAAGGCTGAAATGATCTCGCGAATATTACTTAATTGACTATCGGAGAAGGAGTTGTATGAAAATATTATTTTTGAAATTAACGCTTGCAAAACCTGGCTTCATAGAAGGTTTCAAGTCCCTTCGGGGATTTGGAAATTTGTTTGCCTGAAATATTTTTTGTCATCAATGAATAGCCTTTGGGGACGGATGTTTCAAGAACGATACGTTCGCCTTGAATATTCCATTTAACAGAAACTGTTCCGTGTGCGGTTGGAATTTTCCCCGAACATGAACTGATCCCAACTTCACGCAAAGTCAGGTGAACAATTTTATTAACAGGATCGATAGTACTACCTGATTTTGGGCAATCGAAAGCATATTGGGCAAGAGACAGTACCACAAAAACTTTTCCTGAAGAAGTGCCAACAAAACCTCTCGGCCCTCAAAATGCCGCATACACGATTTATCAGAAAATAAGGACGCTACTTCAATGGCCAATTATACGGACAGTAGTTTAGCCACTCATTGCTGAATATTTTCAGGTCATCAATATTGACATCACCAAGGTTGTCAAGGTCCGATCCATCGCAGAAGTTATTTTTGGCATCACAATCTGTATCCATCCAATGCAATGCAAATTTCGCGAAGTGAGAGAAGTCAACAATACATACAGGTTCAACTGACCAGTTACTCCAGACGGTACAGAAGCCGCTGTTGTCGGTGCCGGTAAGTTCCTGAACTCCTGAATACATCGCATTCATTACAGCTTTGGGTGCATAATGAACCTTGCCGCCTTCATCAGTTCTGAAAATTTTACCAAAGTGGCCAAGGCTTAAAGCATGTCCTGTCTCGTGAAGAACGATCGTTTCAACATCGTAAGGCAAGTCCGTGCCGATTCCCCATTCGTACGCATTGTTGTAATATATCTCAGCAAAAGCAGTATCGTATTTTTCATTGCCGTCAATGTCTGTCGGGCCTTCATAACTTACCCAAATAAAAGTAAACGTTACGCCAAGAACACCTACATCAGGGCCAAACCAGAAATCAAAAAAATCCGCAGGAAGCCAACCGGAATGGATTATATCGGCATAAACAACATTTTGACCGGGATAATCAGGATGCCACGGTATACTCCCTCCAAATCCGCTTGCGTACTGGTAAAAGCCCCAGTCTATGCCACGGTCTGATAACTGCACCAACTGCATGTCTGAGCAATTGACAGCACCCCATTGAGACATCGCATCGGAAAGAGCCTGCTGTGTTTCAGTCGAGGTTAAACCATTTGCATCACTGTCCACCATATCCGAACACCATGTAATATCATACCTGCCAAACCGCCTGGGGTCACCAGCAACCCAGAGTGATTCGAGTTGTTTTGTGCGATCATTGTAAAAAAACGGTCTGACCTCCCTCACCCGATTCTGTGCTGTAATCAACCGATTCCAACTGAAAGTTAGCCCCCATAGTATCAAGATCAGCATTAACAGCAGTCATCATTGTTCTAATTCTGTCTTCAAGTTCCCCTGAAGCATACGTTACAGATGCCAGAACACATATCACAACCAGCAACATAATTGTTTTGAATTTCATCCTACCATCTCCAATAGAAAAATTAAATCAGTAGTGGATTATACAGATTCCTCCTATAGAATCAAGGTAAATATTGAAAACTACAAAAAAAATGTTAATCCATCAACCTGCATGACTAATCAGTTCAGAAAGCATTCCCCGGAAACGGACTGCTTTCTACCTGCTTTTTTCAACTTTATTGCGTTTGCAGAACTGGATGATCCTGCATTTTGAGCAAATTGGCGAGATGGGCTTGCATGTGTGCTGGCCATGAGCGACAAGGTATGTGTTGTAGCGAATCCAGTGTTTTCGGGGCAGTATCTTCTCCAGTTCCATCTCGGTTTCATAAGGAGTGTTCGTCCTGATGAGCCCAAGCCTGTTGGAAATGCGGTGGACATGGACATCAACGCATATCGCTTCTTCGGCAAACGCTTCACCCAGAACAAGGTTTGCTGTTTTTCGGCCAACACCATCGAAGCTGAGCAATTCTTCCATTGAATTCGGGACCTGGCCGGAATATTCATCGATGATCTTTTTTGCTGCCGCTTTGATTCGCGGAGCTTTTGTTTTATAGAAACCAGCCGGATAGATCAGTTTTTCAATCCTATTTACCGTTAGCTTAGAAAGTTTTTCAGGCGTATCGGCTGCCTTATAGAGTCGCTTCGATGCTGCTGCAGTGGTCTCATCTTTGGTTCTGGCAGATAGCATTGTGGAGATCAGCACCTTAAACGGCGAGTTGTGCTGAACAGCCATCAGTGTAACTATAGGAACCTTGTATTCTTTGAATGCTTCTTTAAGCTGAGACATTAAGACATCAAAATCAATTTTTTTCCCATAAGCTGTTATCATGGCAATTAATTGCTCCATAATAATATTATATACAACAGTTGAATTCGTTCA
>DAOWHR010000288.1 GCA_030641315.1 Anaerohalosphaeraceae bacterium
AGGTAATCGTTGCCGTCGGGGTATCTTCCAAGCGTAACACTATTTTCCTGTCCCTTGAAATGAACGTAGTCGACGACCCTGTCCTGTGTAGTGCCGGGCAGGTATGAAAGTATGATCTGCTCGCCTGCTTTGTCGAGTCCGAAGCCGGATGTGATCGGTGCGTGGAAATCGTTTACCTCGTCGAACGAGATGAATCCTGCGGCGCTGACTGAGGCGGCGTGGAGTGCCCACTTTTTCAGATCGTCAAAGTCATCGGACAAGTACCAGTTGCCGTTCAGGTTAATTGTGCCGGAAGTCGGGTTGTACAGCTCGACCCAGTCGTTGGAATCGTAAGGGGCTACTGCATAATCTGTGTGTGCGGCGACTTCGTTAATTACGATACCTGCAGGTTTAACAGGATCATCAGCACCTGGCGAACCGTTGATGTATGTGCTTGCGGTAAAGTTTCCAGGGAAGTCCAGCGATCCGTCGTTTGCTTCGGCGAGTGCCTGGGTAACGGGGATCAGGCTGTGTCCTGCACCGTCCGCAGTTTGCGGCCATCCGCGACTGTCGTTGTAAGCGAAGCGGACTATCGTGCCGTTATAGAATTCCTGCATCTCGATGGTTTCACCGGAATTGGAGAGTGAGCCTGAGTACTGGCCAGCGATTGTATGGCTGGTTCCATATCGAGACTCGAACGCGGGCTGGTCGCTGACGACGAGAACAAACTGCCCGGGGCCGAGTGTGGTGACGGTTGATGTCGAGAAATCGAATGCCACACCATCGCTCAAAGAGACGCCGGACAAGTCGAGTGTTTCCTGACCGAGGTTCTTTATTTCGATGAACTCATAGTCGCCGCCGCCAAGCGGGTTGTACATTATTTCTGTGATTCGCAGATCGTCGAGGATGGCAGTCGCTTCGGCAGGGCCTGCGGTAAATTCGACCGGACCTGACCAGTGTCCCCATCTGCCTGTGGTGTCTTTCATTTTGCAGCGGACCCGATACAGTCTGTCGGGCTTGACCGCACTTGCCGGAACCTGGATCGTATCGCTGAATGTTGTGATGTCTTCACTTTGCCAGTCCGCTACGATCTCACATTTTCTTTGACGTGTTGGTTTTTGAATCGGCATCGGAGCGTTAGTGCTTGTGATGCCGATATTGATTGAAAGGTCGCTGCTGGTGATACTCTGGTTGAGCACATGGACAGCGATGGTGTTTTCGCCTGCGACGAGCAGTCCGCCAATGTTAGATAAAGTTATAATTTCCCAACTTGCCTCATGATTAATTGCTTTGTCGTCAAAAGCTTTATCTCCGTCTGAAACGTGGGGTCTTGCAACTTCTGTTCCGTTGATCCAGATGATACAGCCGTCATCTACATATACATCCAGCCTAAGAGCCTCGACAGTTGCAGGATTTGCAACTTCAAATGTGTTACGCAGGTAGATGGACCAGTAATTACCTCTCATGTCGTTAAGTATTGTTGCATTATTGTATTTGTTGTTTGTGTCGTATCCGATGCTTGTCTGCGCGTCCAGCCAATCGTTGTTTTCGTTGAATCCGGCAAGTCTCCACTCGCCCGGCGCGGAAGGTTCCTCGGTGCCCTTGAAATACTTCCAGTTATCATCGCCTGCTTCGAGCAGTTCAACTTCAGGTTCTTCTACAGGAGGTTCCTCTGTCGGATCAATCCGGGCTATTCGCCATTTCATTGCAGCGAACGTGCCATTTCCCTGTGGGTCGCTAAAGTCTGAAGATTCGAAGGTTAGGCTGTTTGCCGGGTATCCTGCCGGTCCTGTGTATGAAATTACGGGCTTATCTGGTACGGCGGTTAAATCGCCTTCGGCATTGACGAATGTATCGTCGATAAAATCCTCACGCGCTCCGTTTCCGAATGCAAAGCTTTTCATCTCTGCTAATCTTGATTCCATCGATCCCCAGTCCTGATAGCCTGCATCTGCCGGAGCGTTTTTCCATCTGTCACGATCGGCAGAAGCCATGTCCTGGATGATAGCGGCAAGATTATCGAGCAGCGGGAATATCTGTTCTTCGGTCCAGAGCAGATCACGGAACTCTCTCATTACATTACGATGCTGAAGCTTTAGATCTTCCTTTGGCGGCCAAGTGCCTGTGTAGTAGAAACCGTAGCCCGGAGTTGAATGTCCAGGATGATCGGCATAGATGGTTTCTTCCGGATAATCCCCATTACCGTCCCATGTGAAACCTCCGAGCCAACTGCTGTCGGTGTCATGAGGCAGGAGCTTAAGTTTTCCATATTGCGAACCAGGCTGTTCCTCGAAGAACCATGCTCTGTTTTTCAAGTGGCTGTCTGAAGGGTTATAGTCACGGTGGATAATCATCTCACAGATGGTATTGTACCTGTACCAGTGGTCAAGGTTGACGTGTGAGGCAAGCCATTCGTTTGACTGGTAAGGATCACAGTTATGGCGTATGTTCTGGAAATCAGAATCGTCTGTTACAGAGTTTACGCCCTGGAACCGCTTGATGTCATTACCATTGAAGGTATAACATTTCAGCTTATAAAGATTGCCTTCGGGCAGGTCGTGCGCTTCGATGAATCTGGCATCGTAATCTTCGACTCCAAAAAACATTCCCCAGAAATCGCCATAGTACTGGCCGTTGGTGCCTGTCGGTGCTTCTTCCTGAGCATCGACAACACGGAAATGGAATGCGTTCATATAAGGCGATGGAATTCCTACCATATTGAACAAATCGGCATTGATCATTTCATTGAGGCCGAAATTTCCGTGCCCGAGGAGGTGGTCACATCCTTTGCTGATATTAAGCGTTCGCCACTTATTAGGGTACTTCTTTCCAAAGTTGTCTCTTGCCTGCAGGTAATTTCCTCTCATGAAACGAACTCGCCAGGCTCGCTTGCCACCACCGGAATACCGCTGGTTGAAACCACGCAAACGATAGGGTACATGGTCATAAACCTTGCCATCGTAAACGAAGGTTCCTTCCCAGTTAAACTTGCTTCTTGCGGCACGGTTACCGCTTGAGATTCTATCAGCCGAATCGTATGCGATACATTCAACTATGTCATCTGCTCTGGCGATAAGCGAATAGACCGGCAGCGAGGTCATTATTTCGTTTGAATATACGTGGCCTGCGCCGTCAGGGGATACTGACCTGGTTTGAGCCACATAATCAGGCACGCCGTCATAAATATACGCTGCAAAATTCAGTGAGGGGTCGTCATCGTATGGGACTCTGAGTGAGTTGCCGTTATTGTCTTCGACTGTGATACGATACCTAACGATTGTTCTGTTCATAAGGATCGTTGACAGCGTGGCGGTGAAAATTCCGTCATCAGCGAATTCATCATTGCCTGTGCCGTTGTCTGTCATGGTGATGGTTGTCCAGTTTGCGGGATTTTCGAATGCCGGGTTCGGTGAGAACGGAGTATCTGGGTTGTTTATAAGTACGCTGTGAGACAGGGGCAGAAATGCCGGGATATAGCTGCCGGGCACGACGATCTGATAACTTAGCGTTACGCTGTCAACACCATCGGGGTCGGTTACTTTGGCAGTGAAAACTATCGGTTCACCTGATGCGGGCTGTTTTGGTGAATGGTTTACCTGGCGAATTTGCGGTGGTGCGTTGTTGGTCCATAGGCCGCTGTTTTGTGAGCATGGGGTCGGGAAACCACTTCTCCAACTGCCGCCCAGGTCGTTATCCAGTTCTGTGTTGATCAATTGTATAGAGTTGCCGTCTCCCTCATCGAGTTCTGAGGCAACATATCCGACAGTTGGCCAGGGGAAACCCATGCCATAGTCTACTCTTTCGATCACGTTACCATCGGAGTCGCTGAGTTCGATCTCCTCGCCTTCATTGCTGAGTTTGCCCACAAACGGACCATGAACTTTGTTCGATGGGACGCCATACTTGCTGACGACCTGACTGGTATTTTGGGCAACAACGATATATCCGCCGCTTGGAATAACTGTGCTGGCATCAAACGTATAATCAATGCCATCTGTGAATGACCAGCCGGAAATGTCGAGATCATTTGCGCCTGCATTGTACAACTCTACAAACTCAACAAGTTCTATTCTTACATCAGCATCGTAATGTATCTCATTTATCCTGACGTCCTGACACTGCTTATCCCAGTTTGCGGCTATCACAGCAAAGTCGCCGCTGTTGACGCCGTCATTGCCGGTGAGGTCTGCGCAGTCTTCGGGGTGTCCAGCGCATCCTGCAGGTTCGAGCCATTGTTCTGCAAAGATCAGCAAGTCCTCAACACCAACAACACCGTTGCCGCTGAGATCACCTTCGGGACACTGGGCGGAAAGAATGCTTAGAAAACAACAGAAAACCAACAGAATTGATACAAAAAATGCGCACTTAATTTTCATTTTTCACACTCACAAAAAAAAGTTAATAACGCTAACTTCTCACTTCAAACCCTAATGATACCATATTTTAGCTGTTATTGCAAGTATTATAGGGCTAAAGTGTTGAATATGTTCTTGCAAAAAAGCCTAATAATACAAAATATATATTATAGTATAACGGCTTATATAGAGTCCAACTGGAGTAGGAAGTGATTTTTTGAGGAAGAAATGGCGGATTAACTGTTCTTTTGTTTTTTGCGTTTCAGCTTTAAATTGCAGATTATTATGACCATGTATGCTCCGGAGGCAGCTACAATCCAATCACCGAAAAGGCTGTAAATTGTTTTGTTGTCGTATACATTGACGTTGGCGATGACATATCCCGGCCCCTGGGTGTAGTGGTCCATTTGATCGAGCACTTTCCCTTTGGCTGAGATGACGGCGCTGATGCCGTTTGCGGCACCTCGGACAATGGCGTATCTGCTTTCGATGGCACGGCTTGTGCTGCTTTGCATGTGGATTTTGCGGACCGTTGTCCAGTCGGCAGTTGGCAGGGCAACAACGCCGACGTTGGATCGTCCATAGCGGCGAGTCATCTTTGTGAAATTGTCATCATGGCAGATCATGCCGCCAACACCGATTCCGTCAATGTCGATTGTTTTGAGGTCGCCGTCGCCTTTGCCCCATGGTTCGAATGGGGTCAGGTACAATAGTGTTCGGCACTGGATTTGCATTGCTTTTTTGCCCTGAAAATATTTTTCACAAATTTCCTATTTAAAATTTGCGCTAGCCTCTATGTTATGCTTTAATAGCCTTCATGG
>DAOWHR010000055.1 GCA_030641315.1 Anaerohalosphaeraceae bacterium
AATCTTGCTCTCACATGTCAGCGGACTGCGAACACGGATAGCGTCAAGACCGAGTTCCTCGATCTTTTCTGCTGCCTCGCTGGTAATCACATCATTTTCGCTGACGATCATCTCATCAGTCATCGGGTTACGAACATTATCGCGAGCCGTACGGCCAACGATCAACTGCTTGAGCGGTACGTCAACCGTCTCACCCTTATAAACCGTAGTCTTAGTTATGCCCTGCAATGTGCCGCAGTCATGTTGGCTGACCATAACGTTCTGTGCGACGTCAGCAAGCTTACGAGTCAGATAACCCGAATCCGCCGTCTTAAGAGCAGTATCAGCCAGACCCTTACGAGCTCCATGAGTCGAACTGAAATACTCCAGTACGTTCAGGCCTTCGCGGAAATTAGACAGAATAGGCGTTTCAATAATTTCACCACTGGGCTTTGCCATCAACGCTCGCATACCGGAAAGCTGCTGAATCTGATCGACACTACCACGAGCACCGGAATCACGCATAACCCAGATAGGATTCAGGTAAGCAACATCATCACGAATATCGTTCTGCATTGCATGCATCATCGTTGTGGTAACTTCAACTCGGGCATGTGTCCATGCATCAATGATCTGGTTGTAACGCTCACCGTCCGTTAGAACACCCTTGTTAAAGTTCTTAACGATCTGCTCGACACGCTTCTGCGTCTTTTCGACAATACCCCATTTTTCGACTGGAATACAAAGGTCGTTGATCCCGAAACTAAGACCCGCAAGAGTCGCACGCTTAAAGCCAAGCTCTTTAATATCATCGAGAAGATCGATAGTCGCACGACCACCCATTATTTCGTAACAGTCTGAAATTACCGTCGATAGTTTACGTTTATCAAGAAGTATATTGTAGAACGGCATTTCCTTAGCGAGAATATCATTAAACAAACATCTGCCCGCTGTCGTTTCAATTGTGCCGCCCTTCACCTCGCCGCGATCGCTGATCACACGTTTACCCTCGGGCAGACGAACCTTGACCTTGGCATGAATATTGACGATACCCATATCGCATGCGGTGATCGCTTCGAACTGATCCCTGAAGATCATCCCCTCGCCCTTCTGGCCGGCACGCATACATGTAATATAATAGTTGCCCAGAACCATATCCTGCGAAGGACCGAGCATCGGCATACCGTTGGAAGGTGAGAAAATATTGTTAGTCGCCATAATAAGAGTATGAGCCTCGACCTGAGCTTCAATACTCAACGGCAAATGTACTGCCATCTGGTCACCATCGAAGTCAGCGTTAAAGCCCTGGCAAACCAGCGGATGAAGCATGATCGCGTTACCTTCGACAAGTACCGGCTCAAAAGCCTGGATACCCATACGGTGAAGAGTAGGAGCACGGTTAAGCATTACAGGATGCTGATGAATTACTTCTTCGAGAATATCCCATACATGCTCATCGCGACGCTCGAGCATGCGTTTGGCGCTTTTGATCGTATCGGCCAAACCACGGTCTTTCAGCTTGCGAATTATGAACGGCTGATAAAGTTCCAATGCGATCTTCTTTGGAAGGCCGCACTGATAAAGCTTCAGCGTAGGACCGACAACGATCACTGAACGGGCAGAATAGTCAACACGCTTACCGAGAAGGTTCTCACGGAAACGACCCTGCTTACCCTTGATCATATCGGTAAGGCTCTTCAGGGGACGGTTATTACTGCCAAGGACCGGACGTCTGCAACGGCCGTTATCAAGCAATGAGTCTACCGCCTGCTGAAGCATACGCTTTTCATTACGGATAATAACTTCTGGAGCATTAAGATCGATCAGCTTCTTTAGACGGTTGTTACGGTTGATAATACGCCTGTAAAGATCGTTAAGATCGCTCGTTGCGAAATTGCCGCTCTCAAGCATTACCAAAGGACGAAGATCAGGCGGAATAACAGGAGCAACATCCATGATCATCCACTCAGGCTTATTGTCACTGCCCAGAACACTGTTGACGATCTTCAAACGTTTAGTTAGATCCTTGATCTTCTGCTTGCTGTTGGTCTCGGTGATCTTACCTCGAAGATCGACAGCAAGCACATTAAGGTCCAGCCTGGCCAGGAGTTCCTTAACTGCCTCTGCGCCCATGCTAGCCTTAAAGCAGTTGCCATACTTGCTTTGAGAATCACGGTACTCATCTTCACTGAGAAGTTGGAATATCTTCAACGGACTCTGACCGGGATCGGTAACAATATAGTCCTGAAAATAGATAACCTTCTCAAGAGAAGAGGTTTTTAGACCAAGAAGAGTACTCAAACGACTCGGCATCGCCTTGAAAAACCATATATGCACTACAGGAGCAGCAAGGTTAATATGACCCATGCGCTTACGGCGCACGCGGCTGTGAGTAACCTTCACTCCGCAGCGGTCACAAATGATACCCTTGAACTTGGTGCCCTTGTACTTCCCGCAGGCGCATTCCCAGTCACGTTCCGGACCGAATATACGCTCACAGAAAAGCCCGTCCTTCTCAGGACGATACGTGCGGTAGTTGATAGTCTCGGGCTTCCGTGTCTCGCCGAACGACCAACTGCGAATATCGTTGGGGCTTGCCAGCGATATCCTTACCGAACCATAATCGTTTATCTTATCGTAAATCGATTCTGCCATTTGCGATCAACTCCGATTTCTATAAAATTGCGATATTGACTTCATACCAATCAACGCAAATGTGAAAAATTTAAACAAAACACCACTATAGCTTTGCTGCTCCGACTCGCTTCTTCTCAAGCTGAATATTAAGACCGAGACCGCGAATTTCGTTACAAAGTACGTCGAATGATATTGGGGTGCCCGCCTCAAGCGTATTGGCGCCCTTGACCATCGATTCATATATCTTTGTGCGGCCTTCGATGTCATCGCTCTTAACAGTAAGAAGTTCCTGAAGAGTATAAGCGGCACCGTATGCTTCAAGAGCCCAGACTTCCATTTCACCGAATCGCTGACCGCCGGTTCTGGCCTTACCGCCAAGAGGCTGCTGAGTGATCAGACTGTAAGGACCTGTCGCTCTGGCATGGATCTTCTCATCGACAAGATGGTGAAGTTTCAACATGTACATATAACCGACTGTAGCTGTCTGCTCAAGAGGCTCGCCCGTTCGACCGTCATAAAGAGTTATGCTCATTATCTCCGGCATATTAACGAACATCTCGTCCGCAGGAGGTACTTGTTTCTTATCTTCAAGCTCTTTCATTCGGTCTGCGACATGCTTGTTAGCTTCCTGAGTAACTGCCAGTATTTCTTCTTCGGTAGCTCCGTCAAATACAGGGGTATAACTCCTGAAACCAAGCGTATTGGCAGACCAGCCAAGCAATGTCTCAAGGATCTGACCGACATTCATACGACTCGGAACACCGAGAGGATTTAGACATATATCCACTGGAGTGCCGTCTTCGAGGAAAGGCATATCCTCAACAGGCATGATCTTGGCGATAACACCCTTGTTACCGTGACGACCTGCCATCTTATCACCGACTGAAAGCGTACGCTTAGTCGCGAGGTAGACCTTGACCATCTCCAGAACACCACTGGGAAGTTCGTCTCCGTGCTTCATCCTGGCAAGTGTCTGCTTGCAGTCTTCCTGCAAAGCAGTGATCTTAGGCCAGAACTTGTCAACTACAACCTGAACATCACCGCGGCTCTTAGCCTGCTTGACCCAGGATATATCAAAGTTTTCGACCTGCTCGAAAATAACGTCATTGTCATCGCTTACGCCAGCCTTCTGCAATGATGACGGGTCAACGATCTCGATACCAAGGTCGTCATGTATTTCCGCTATCATTTTGCGGAACACAAGGCACTGCTTGGCGTCCATTTCCTCTTCATACTGACGCATTTGGTCCTTAACAGCGATCTTCTGTTCGTCACTGCCGCTGCCGCGACGCATGAATCGGCTAGTCTTGATCACAACGCCCTCATAACCGCTCGGAACTTCGAGAGAATCGTTCTTGACGTCCTCGCCCGCACGGCCAAAGATAGCGTGAAGAAGTTTTTCCTCAGGCGTAAGCTCGGTCTTGCTCTTCGGAGAAACCTTACCGACAAGAATATCGCCCGTAGAAACACGGGTACCCTCGCGGATAACACCGCTCTCGTCAAGATTACGAAGCATCTTTTCGCTGACATTCGGAATATCACGAGTGAACTCCTCGCGGCCGAGCTTCGTCTCACGAACATCGACTGTAAACTCGTCAATGTGAATACTTGTGAAAACATCATCCTTAACAAGACGCTGGCTGATGATCATCGCGTCCTCAAAGTTGTACCCGTCAAAAGGAACGAACGCAACCAGAAGATTCTTGCCAAGTGAAAGAACTCCCTCACAAGTACCACCACCGTCAGCAATAACCTGACCGGCCTCGACAGTATCGCCAAGCGTAACTGTTGGCTTCTGATTCAAACACGTTCTCTCGTTAAGACCGTGGAATTTTTGAAGAATATACTCATCAGTATCATTGATAGTAATGTGTTGTGAATCTATTGAAGTTACAACGCCGCCAGACTCAGCGTGAACCAGCATACTGGAGTTACGGGCAACAGACTCTTCCATACCGGTACCGACCAAAGGCGGCTCCGTCTTAAGAAGAGGCACTGACTGACGCATCATATTGGAACCCATCAAAGCTCGGTTTGCATCGTCATGCTCAAGGAACGGGATCAAAGATGCCGAAACTCCAACGGTCTGTTTCGGAGAAATATCAACATAATCAACCTCGTCAGCAGTAGCCTGGGCAAGGTCGCCCTGACGCCTCGCAAGAAGCAAACCCTTGCGAAGATTATTAGTAGCCGGATCGACCATACTAGGAGGTGCGAAGATCGCCTTCATCTCCTCATCCGCACGAAGAAAAGTTACTTCCTTAGTAACCTTACCCTTCCTGACCTTGCGGTAAGGTGTGATAAGAAAACCATATTCGTCGACCTTGGAAAAAATACCCAGCGAAACGATAAGACCAATATTCGTACCTTCAGGGGTCTCGATCGGACAAACTCGGCCGTAATGGCTGATATGAACGTCACGAACTTCAAAACCGGCACGTTTGCGGTTAAGACCGCCGGGGCCAAGTGCACTCAAACGTCGCTCATGGGTCAATTGGCTCAAAGCATTCGTCTGGTCGACAACCTGACTAAGCTCACCTCGGCCAAAGAAATATTCTATACTCGACGAAACACTCTTGCTGTTTACAAGGTCGGCTATTCGAGTAACATCCTCAGGACTCTTCATGCTCATACGTTCCTGAACGGTCCTGCGAAGTTTCAGCAAACCCTTCCTGATCTCATCTGCTGCAAGCTCGTCGATCGTACGAAGACGCCTGTTGCCAAGATGATCGATAT
>DAOWHR010000343.1 GCA_030641315.1 Anaerohalosphaeraceae bacterium
GCGTATCAATCGAGTTTAAAGTGGTCAGTCTCCGCCATCTGGGTATATATCCAGGCCAAAGTGTCCCTGCCCGGCATCATCACTGGCTATACGGATCAAATACGTCTGACCCTCCGTCAAGCTGATATACAGTTCCGTATACCCTTCAGATGTTTCTTCGCATCCAAGTTCAGTCGTCGGCAGCGGGCTGCATGAGTTACCGTCATAAACCGTTAAGGTTCCTTCAAATGCTCCTTCTTCAGCGTAGATCGATACATAGTGATCACCCGTCGTATCAGGAGTATAAGTGTACCAGACATCGTGTGTGTCGTCAGTTCCGCAACTGTTGACATCGCTGCCTGTTGCGCCAATCGTCCAGCCGTTGGCAAAGCCGTCTGTTTCTTCTGCGCTGTCACATTCATCATTGCCAGGCAGCTCGACCTGTGATATATCAAGCTCGAATTGTCCCATTGCGCCGTCTTCATAAGCGATACGGATATATATCGTCTGGTCGGTAGTCAACTCGTATAGCAGTTGAGCCATCATCTCACCTTCACCACCTTCTCCTTCATCGCTCACAGCACAAGCCAACTCTGTACCATCGCACGCATCAAATATTGAAAGTGTGAAGTACATACCGGAATACGACCAATCGTATACATTCAATTGTACCATCTGATCCTGGGAGGATGTCATTTCGTACCAGACGTCGCGGCTGTCTTCATATCCGCAGCTTGTAATATCGGTGCCTGTCGCACCGGTCGTTGAGCCTTCGACGTAATCCCACATATCAACGGTTTGTGCATTATTGCAGTCGTCATTTTCCGGTCCGGGTTCAACGCTCAAGTCGAAATCGCCGTAATCATTTCCGTTTCGAGCGATTCTTATGTAATATGTCTCTCCCGGCACAGTGTCTTCCAGAACCAGTACTGTCTTCGGTTCGGACTCACCGGAGCCATCATAAACCGAACACGCCAGTTCGGTTTGCGAACCTTCGCTGCAACTGTCATATGCCGTCGCGCTGTAATAGGGTTCATCCCAATCATACTGATAGACGGTAAACACTGCCGTCCCGGAATCGACCGCGGTATATTTGTACCATACATCCGCGGTATCATCTGTTCCGCAACTGCTTGTCGAATCGTTTGTTGCTCCGTAAGTTGAGCCTTGATAATATTCGCCCATTACCAATGGCCATGCGCTGCTGCACTCGTCGTTTTCAGGAGGCGGATAGTAAATCACCATTAACTTAAAGTCCCCTCTTGAACTGCCGTAATCAGCAAGTCGAATATAATAATTTGTCCAGGCGTTTGCTTCAAAGAAGCGGGATGGCGTATTTTGATCCCAACAGAACATTTCGCTGCCGCCGCAACTGTCATAAACTGAAACACACGGCGAAAAACTCCTGGTCGATATAACGTTTATCTCATATATACCGTCCTGTGGAGGAACAAAGTCGTACCACACGTCATACATATCGTTAAGACCGCAACTGGAAATATCGGTTCCGGTCGCGGTTTCGGTGGAACCGAAATATTCCGTGTCGGAAGTGATCCGTATCGCATCGGCACATTCGTCGTTTATCGTCTGAAGTGTTTCTGGCAGTGCAATTGAACGGAAAATAAAGTCCAGATCAAGATCGAACTGATTATCGTCGTCCCATAGATCACCCTGTACCCAGTCCTCGCTCAATAGCACAAGATCGTCCAGCCCGACATCGCCGCTTTGATCCATGTCGGCCCTGTCGCACCATAAATTCGGTATACCGCAATCGACCGCCATCCATTTATCTCCGAACAAACCGAAGTCCGTCATATCGACTTTACCATCGTTATTGAGGTCCCCAGCCAGCATGTCAACATCCAGCGTCAATGAAAACTTTGCTTCGTAGCGATTGGTATAACCAACAACGGCGTGAAAGGCTCCTAAAAACGGCGCCGAACCGGCAGGCACATCATTGTTTGTTAACCTTAGTGCGGGCCTGTCGAATCTCGAATCAAGTATCTCAAGTTCCCAGTCAAGTACGTACTTGCTTATTTCGTCGTTCAATACCTGGCTGCCGTCAACCAGAACGATCACCCGGTCACCATCCAAAAAAGTGTCATCAGCGATAACTCTCAATGCACTCGTCCAGTTGACAGTCGCGGTACCGCCGCCGCGACCATGAGAATTCGGCCCGTTGTAAACAGAACTGAAATCGATCGATGGCGAGAAAGTACTCTTTTCAAGATCGTGTGTACTGACCGAGCTGACCACCATCCGGCTGTTCTGACCAACACCGTTTGCCTGCCCCGTTTCCTGTGTAAACGCGTCAGCGACAGAACTCATAAAATCCCATCCTCCACGGTCACTGTCGGCAGCATCGTTTCTCTGCCCACTCAACTCGCTGTATGATGTCGCTGCCGTCTGAGTAGATACAAATGGGAACCAAACCTGCGGCCCAGCCGTCTCAATAAAATCGCTTCCAAGTCCAAGAATGTTGTTGCCGATCAATCCAAGCGATGTCGCGACGGCGGTACCACTGTTAATACCGAACATTTCGTTTGGTACATTAGAGCATCCGTAAAACAAATCGCTGGTATGGCTTTCATAAATATCTGTCATACCGTCAGAGGTAGTATCGCCAACAAAAGTCACCGCCGCTGTTGCAGGATTGACAGTGTACATGTGGGTTTTTTCTCGCGAGCCATCGTCAAGTAATTTTTGATTGACGATGATCAGCTTTTGGGTCTGACTGTCATATCCCATTGACCATGTCTGATCGATCGGTTTGCCGTCGACACCGTTGCCGAAATCTCCGACATGGCTTGCCTGACCGGTTGTGCGGTCGATCGTATATAATCCAAGATAATCAGTTCCGTACAGAACATCCGTGTCGTCGTCGTATGCAAGTTCCATCATTCGGATGACATAGTTCGGGTCGGCCGGATGTCTTGGATTCTGCCCGTAATCGTCTCCTATCTGCACGGCGGCTCTTTCGGCGGGATAGATCTTGTGTAGTGCGCTTCCGTAACCGAAAGTGGTATTTCCGTAACTTGTTGCCCAGAAATAATCCGTCTGCCCGCTGCCCGCCGCACCAAAAAAGGATTGCTGTTGGTACGGGAACAATAGGCTGCTGCTGACTTGACCGGCAGGATGATCGACCTGTATCAGATGTATTCCGGTGCTGCTGACACCGTAAAGATATTCAATGTAACCGAGATCGTTTGCTTGATTTTCTTGTGCTGATGAAGTTTCGCCTGGAGGGGCGGCAGGGATGTTAGTTTTAATAGCCGCTGGCGCTGACCCCTCCCCAAGTTCTTCCAGACCACCGGCAATACCGCACTGTGCCGGAGAAACAAAAGCAAGTGAAAAACAAACGGCTGTGACCAAGAGGTTGATTGAGCGCATAGCTCTATCTCCTTTGAGCTTGTTGAGCGAACATTCTCGAATCCAACCACTGAATTCGAAGGTTGCTTGAGATAAGTCAGCTCAATTCCCTCTTTCTCATGCACCCGCTCTATCGATTCCAACTGGTATCGTTAATCACCGTAAATACCAAAGTCAGTATTCAGCGCATTACAATAACCGCTTGCTGCGGCATGTACAGATACCAGTTGTCAAAAACCGCCAAAACCTCCGATCCAGCCAGCCATCTGCCGGATCACTTGACCTCAGGTCATAAAGAAAACCATTCAATATCCAGCATTGTATGATACGCACCTCGACTTATCAAGTTTTTTTATAGGACTTTCGCAAAAAAAACTTTTTAGCGCAATCCTGCAAATTCTTCCTATTACAGCTATGGGCTGTCAGGTGCCTTGAAGGTTCAAAATGACAGAACTCTAGTGCTGTGTAAATCTTAAATTTTCGGGTTCCTGCTTGCAGCCAACGGGCATCTGCTGTGTTTTTATCCCTGCGCTCGCGCTTCGGGCTGCTGTGGCTTCGTTTTCTTCCTTGCATCTTCCCATTGGGTACGGCGCATCAAGTGCGAAACTTAAATTTTTACAAAGTACTAGTTTCCTATTATGTTGAGAAATCTGGAAGGATCTTCCGGCATTGCAGTGCGGGCCGAGAGGTATGCCGATTCTATTACTGCCATTGTGTTCAGGCAGTCGCTTTGGGCTTGGGGACATTGCGGTTCGTTTGGTTTTTGCAGTGAGTTTGCATAGCTTTGCAGCATTTCGATCATTGGAGATTGCTTCGGAGCGGTTTCGGTTGATTCCTCTATGACCTCGCCTTCGTTGGATCGGACGATCATTGAGTCTTCGGATGCCCATGCGTGGTGGTGTGTGCTGTGGATGGCGAGCGATCTTTGGGCCGGTGCGAAGTTTCTGCTTGCTACGATGTTGGCGATGAGTGTGTCGGAATAATTTAATGTTATAATAGCAGTGTCTTCAGTCAGTGAGAGCCGCTGCTGCTTGTCTGGTGCGTTGCTTGTGTTGAGCGAGTAAACCTGCTGGGGCAAGCCGAGGTAGGATACGATCTGGTCGATGATCGAGTAGCAGCTGTAGAGGAGTATTCCGCCGCCTGCGAGAGTCGGATCCCAAAGCCATCGGTTCTGCATGTCTTCGGCGTCGACGGGTACCATGCAGTTGGCGGCAGCGAGTGTGAAGCGGTCGGTTTGTCGGATTTCGGCGACGTATTGGGCAAGTTTGCCGAATCCGAAGGAGAATCTTTCGGGGATAGCGACCGTGTAGGTTACGCCGTTTTTGATCGCGAGTTTTTTCAGCTTGTCGGTATGCTCGAAGCCAAGTCCGGGCGGGGCAAGTTTCAGGACATGGATACCGTTTTTCAGTGCGGTCTGGACATGTTCCTCGCATACGTGTATTGGTGCGGCGACAATCAAGGCTTCGATCTGGCTTTGGATCATCAATTGCCGATAGTCATCGAAGGGCTGGCAGTCATAGATCTTCGCTATTTCTTCCGCTAATTCGATATCTTTTCCGGCAACCGAGACGATCTGATAGAGTCCGGTTTTTTCTGCTGCCGCAAGCAGTTCGAGGCCTTTGTTATCGAGGCCCAGAATAGCTATCTTGATCTTTTCGGCGCTCATATTTTCCATATCATGTGCAGGTTATAGATTTATTTATTCTGACTTATGATACGAAGCTGTCCGGTACAGGGAACTGGCTGCAAAGTTGTTTGACTTTTTCGGCGGCATTGGCTATTGCGTTTTCGTCTTCAACGTTTGCAGTAACTTCGTTGAACAGTTCGGCGATAGTATCCATCTGTTCCTCTTTCATGCCTCTGGTTGTTACGGCGGGTGTTCCTATCCTTATGCCGCTGGGGTTGAATGGTTTGGCCGGGTCGTTGGGTATTGTGTTGTAGTTTGTTACGATGCCGGCTGAGTCGAGTGCCTTTGCCAGTTTTTTGCCGAGCATCCCTTTGCTTCTCAGGTCCATGAGTATCAGGTGGTTATCGGTTCCGCCTGATACGATATCGAAGCCGAATTCCATCAGTTTTTGTGCGAGTCTCGCGGCGTTTTTGACGACCTGGCGGCCGTATTGTTTGAAGGAATCGGTTGATGCTTCGCCAAGTGCGACCGCAATGGCTGTTATTGTGTGCATGTGCGGTCCGCCCTGCATTCCGGGGAATACGGCTTTGTTTACACGCTTGGCGTGTTCTTCTTTGCAAAGTATCATAGCGCCGCGCGGTCCGCGGAGGCTCTTGTGTGTCGTTGTTGAGACAACGTCGGCGTATGGGACGGGATTTGGGTGTGCCCCTGCCGCGATGAGGCCTGCGATGTGAGCCATATCACAAAAATGGAACGCCCCGACTTTTTTGGCGATGGCTCCGAATCTCTCGAAATCGATTATTCGTGAATACGCGGTGGCTCCTGAAACGATGACCTTTGGTTTGTGCTGTATGGCCATTTTTTCGATGGCATCGTAATCGAGTCTATCCGAGTCGGGGTCAAGTTCATACTGTACGGCGTTGAAGAACTTGCCGGTAACAGAGACTTTCCAGCCGTGGGTAAGGTGTCCGCCGAATGGCAGTGCCAGTCCCATGATGGTGTCGCCTGGTTCTGCGAAAGCCGTGTAGACGGCGACATTGGCGACCGAACCGGAATACGGCTGGACGCAGGCATGATCGGCGCCGAAAAGCTTTTTTGCTCTTTCGATCGCTATTGTCTCGATCTGATCAGTGATCTGCTGGCCTTCGTAGTAACGTTTTTGAGGGTAGCCCTCGGAATATTTATTTGTGAGGCAGCTTCCGGTGGCTTCTCTTACGGCTTTTGAGACGTAGTTTTCCGAGGGAATAAGCCTGATGGAATCCTGCTGGCGTTTTTCTTCCTGCAAAAGAAGCTGATATATGTTCTGGTCCTGACGTTGAATATCACGGTACATCTTTAAATTCTCCTAATAATTGTTGAAGCTACCCGCAAAAAAACCTCATAATGAGACATCAAATAAGAAAGGTATAAATAACATGCAACCGGCTGTAACACAAGTATTTATTTATTGACAAAATGTCAACTTTTGCCTTAGGATAGGGCATTGTAAAATTATACAGGAGAACAAATAAACGAGATGTCTGACAATTTCATAAAACCTGATATGGATAATGCGATGCCGTTCTTTCTTCGTGCCGAAGAAGTGGCTTCTACGGGAAACTACGATTATGCAGTCGAAATGTATATTGAGGGTCTAAAGCGGCATCCCGATGCTCTTCAGCATGGGCATGTTGAACTTAGGAAACTTGCGCTGCTGAGGCAGAGCAGGGGCGGTAAAAAGCCATCAATAAAAGAAAAAATGAAATTCAGAGGGGGCAAAACTCCCGCTGATGAGATGCTTAACGCCGAGCATCTTCTGGCTAAGGATCCCGATAATCTCAATTATGCTGCAACAATGCTAAAGTCAGCAGTAGCAGGTGCTTACCACGATACCGCTGAGTGGATAGCGAACCTGATCTTTGAGGGCAACCGCAACAGCGAGAAACCTTCTTTGGCTACTTTCGTGTTGTTGAAGGACAGCTATGTTAAGCTTAGTTTGTTCACATTGGCGGTTTCGGCTTGTAAACATGCGGTTGAATTAAAGCCTGACGATGATCTTCTTGAAACTGAATTGCGGAATCTTTCGGCCCAGATGACTCTTCAAAAGGGCAAGTACGATGGAACCGGCGATTTTACGCAATCAATATGGAACAGAGAAGAGCAGGATAAGCTCCATGCGCAGGACAAGGCGGTAAAAAGTTTTGATGAGCGATTTACGGTTGTCGATGAAGCGAAAAAGGCTCTAGCTGCTGATCCGGGTTCGACCGAGAAGATACTCAAGATGGCCCAGTCGCTTTTCAATCTGGAGACCAAGCAGGGTGCTACTGACGCAAGTACTTTGCTTGAAAGAGCTTACGTTAAGACTAAGGATTTTGCTTTTAAGAAGAAGCAAGGCGAGTTGAACCTCAAACATCTCAGGTTTGAACTTAGAATCCTCAACAAGCAGCTGAAGGATACTCCTGATGATCAATTGGTTAGGATGAATTTTACTGAGCTTAATGACAAGCTTAACGCGGCAGAGCTTGAGCACTATAGTCACTGTGTCAAAAATTATCCTACCGATCTGTATATGAAGTACGAATATGGCCTTTGTTTGATCAAAAACAAGCTTTTTGACGATGCTATACCGTATTTGCAGGAGGCTCAGCGTGACCCTCGAAGACGTGTCGAAGCGATGGATGAGACGGGTCTGTGTTTTTTCCTTAAGGGCTGGTATGCTGATGCTATAGATATTTTTCAGGATGCCCTCAATGTGTGCGAGATCAAGGATAATGATGTAGCAAAAGATATAAGATACAACCTGGCAAGGAGTTATGAAGAAGACGGTCAGGCTGAAAAGGCCCTGGATTACTTCAGAAAGCTTGCTCAGCTTGATTTTCGTTATAAAGATGTCAGCGAGCGAGTAGATAAGTTGAGAAATCCAAATAAATAGTTGCAATTACACGGCGTATATGGTTTAATGCCCGGCTTGAAGCGAACCTCTCAGTCAATGAGTGTATATATTATTGAAGCAAATTAAAAACAGGAGTCAGAAGTGGCGCATTCTTTATCAGCCAAAAAAAGAGTAAGACAGAACGCAAAAAGCAATCAGATCAATCGTGCCCGCAAGAGTGTGGTCAAGACTCAGGTCAAGCGTTTTGAAGAAGCCCTCAAGGGCGGCGATGTAAGTGTTGCCGAGCAGGAGTACGTTCTGGTAACCAAGAAGCTTGACAAGATGGCTTCGACGAGCACTATGCACAAGAATACGGCATCGCGGACAAAGTCCCGTCTTGCCAAACGCCTGAACAGCTTTAAAGCGAAGATGGCGTAATTGGTATACTGTGTTCGTTCTTTACAGATTTATGATGCGTCTAGCCGCTTATGATGTCGGCTAGACGTTTTTTATTTGGGGCAAATTATGACAGAAGCCTATAAAAAGCAGATCCTCAGGTTTATGTCAAAACGTGACTACTCACCGGTCAGGGTTAAAGATATCGCACACGCTTTGTCGATACCTGACGGTCAGTATGATAGTTTCAAAGCCGCTTTTGACGATCTTTGCGAATCGGGTCAGATCGTGATCGGTTCGGGTGGTATCGCAAAATTCCCTAAAATGACCAATCAGGTTACCGGGACATTTCGAGCCAATGCCAAGGGATTCGGATTCGTTATTCCTCTTTCTCCAAACAGTTACGGCGATCTTTTTATTCCTCCTGAACATGTAGCCGGTGCGATGAGCGGTGATATTGTTGTCGCAAGGTCGTTCAGGCAGGGGATGCGTCAGGGCGAGACACGATATACCGGTGTCATTGAAAAGATACTCGAAAGAACAGTGTCCCGGGTGGTCGGAACTCTAACGAAGGCAGGCAAGAGGTGGATGGTAAGGCCTGACGGGAAAGAACTTGTCGATCCGATAGTCGTCGAAGATGTCGGCGCCAAAGGCGCAAAAAAGGATGACAAGGTTGTGGTCGATATTGTGCTGTACCCGACGTTTACGGAACTTGCCCGCGGGGCAATCGTTGAGGTTCTTGGCCGGTCGGGAGTGTATGACGCTGAGATAAAGTCGATAATATACCAGTACGATCTGCCGGTCGAGTTTGAGGAGGATTGTATTGACCAGGCGAGGGAAGCGGCGGCGAGTTTTTCTGCCGATAATGCAGAGGGCAGAGATGATATCAGTGAGACAGTTGTTGCCACCATCGATCCGCCTGACGCGAAGGA
>DAOWHR010000082.1 GCA_030641315.1 Anaerohalosphaeraceae bacterium
GTCGGTGGTACATTATTGCTCCGCCAGGTGGTACAATTTTACTCCGCCGTTTATAATTATGCCAATTAGAGTAAACCTTTAATCACAGGAGCATTATTATGGTATCAAAGTTGGTCAGAATTTCGTTAGTGTTGTTATTTTCTGCAGTATCTTTTGGAGCAGATAACATTTCCTCCGGCAAGTTTAGTGTAAACCTAATTCCTGATTTTCCCGGCGTATCTTCCTATTCGTTTGATGGCAATGCAGTACAATTGCCGGCAGGCGACAGGGTTGTCGAGTTAAACGCCAAGCCTTTCAGCCCTTCTGTCAAGTTCAATAGCGTCAGCAAAGAGACCGCAGAGTACACAATGACTTTTGCGGACATTGGTGTGACGCTCACGGTAGAAGCAAAGGTTTCCCCTGAGGCATTGACATTTACGATAACCAGGATAACTGAGAAGTCTGATTTTATGGTCAAAACCATTGAGATGCCATCGCTGGTTCTGCTCAAAGGAACATCCGGCAATGAGGCAGCTTTGTCCAATTTCCCGAAGTCGTCATATGCGTCGGAAAAACCTGAGGACCATGACATCTTTGATACCGTTTCGAACATTACGACAGACAGGTTCAAAAGCAGGAATTCACGCGGGCAGGGCGGAGTATCGTATGCTTTTGTAAGTGACGGCAAGATCAGTGCCGGGATGTACAGCAATGTGATGGAAGAAAATCTCCGGATGATCGTTTCGGTTGCTGGCGATGCAGAGAATAAGACTATTTCTATTGCTCCGGGTAAATGGCTGTGGCGTGAAGTTTCTTTCCTGACAACGACACCTCCCCAGGTTAAGCTGGTTGTCGCAACTGATAATAACGATGACGGCAAGGCAATCTGGCAGGATGCGGCTATCGCATACCGCAGGAACACTCCTGGAGCGTATAAAGCTGGAATACTAAAGAAGCATCCGATAGCTCATATCGCGATGAACTTTGGCAGCCAGGCCACTAATCCGTTCTATCGCGTGCTGGACAACGCGAAAAAGGTATGGCTCTACACAGACGGCCTGGGACAGCATATTCAGTTCAAGGGTTATCAATCAGAAGGCCATGACAGCTCTCATCCTGATTACGGCGGCAATGTTGGTCGTCGTCAAGGCGGCAGGGACGCTCTAAACTTCGTAATGCGTCGCGGCCATGACTTTGGCGTGCTGTCGGGCGTCCATATCAATGCACAGGAATATCATAAAGAGGCCAGGAATTTCAGTTATGACATTGCCAACAAAAACAAAATCGGCTGGAGTTGGCTGGATGAATCATACCTTACCGATTATCGTTACGACTCTGCTTTTGGGACACTTTATCCTCGTCTCGATGCGATGCGTGCTGATCTGCCCTGGCTGGATTTTGTATACCTGGACGTATATTACGGCCGAGGCTGGCCAGGCTGGAGAATGCATACAAAAACAAATGATCTTGGAATTATTCAGTTCACAGAGTTCCCCGGCGTTATGGAGCGAGCGGTGATCTGGGACCACGTCGCTAACGACTGGACACAGGCAATATGGGGCAAAGGCGACAGGAGTCAGATTGCAAGGTTCATATATTATTCCGACAAGGACACATTCAAGCATGACCCGGTGCTTCGAGGTACGAACTGCGATGGGTTTATGGGCTGGCACGCGGAGCAGGACATGCTCAGGACGATAAAATCCGCGATGACAGTGAATCTGCCGACTAAGTATTTGCAGCATTTCCTTCTTGTTAAGCTGGATGAGAATTCAGCATTGTTTGATAATGGCGCCAAGGTCGTAGTTGATGGTGAGATTTCCAGAATGTATGGGCCTGACGGTCAGTTTATTGGTTCCTGTCGATATGAAAAGCCCAAGTCACGTCCGATGGAGAATTTGGTATTCATACCCTGGTGTCCGACAACAGAGAAGAAGATATATCACTGGAACGATAAGGGCGGTCAGAGTGAATGGGAACTTCCGAAAAGCTGGAGTGGTAAGAAGTCAGCTCTGCTTTATCGCCTGACGGATCTTGGTCGTGTGTTTGAAAGGGAAGTATCTGTAAGCCAGGGCAAAGTAACACTTACGGGCATTGAAGCTGGTACGCCGTATGTGCTTTATAAAGAGCCGCCTGCTGCACTACCGACAATTGAGTGGAGCCAGGGCAGCCTGATAGCTGACACGGGTTTTGACAGCCATTCGTTTAAGTACTGGAAGACAGCAGACAATGACGGCATAAGTTTTGCTAATAACAATTATGGTCAGACTGAGCTTGTGATGGGTTCAGCGGGCGGCGAAGTCAGCCAGATCGTTAGCGGTCTCGAAGGGGGCAGCACATACGCCGCTTCGGTGTGGGTGTCTGTTAAGGATAAACAGCCTGCAACGATTACGGTCAAGCCTTATGTTCCGACACTGAAGATGCCAGCGATCAACAAGGAAACATGGAAGGTCGTTGGGACTTCATCGGGTGACGGTAAAGCTGTGATGGATGATAACGATAAAACTTATTGGCACACGGCGTACGGCAAAACGACGCCAACACATCCCCATGAGATCGTGATAGATTTTGGCAAGATGCTGACGCTGGAAGGTTTTGTTCAGACGGCCCGGCCTGACATGCACAATGGCGTGATCAGGGACTACCAGGTGTTTGTCAGTAAAGACGGGAAATCCTGGAAAACCGCTGTGAAGAAAGGCACTTTTGTATATGAAGGCAGCAAGTCCGAAGTGTGTTTCAAAAAGCCTATTGATGCGAAGTACTTTAAGCTCATCGCACTGTCAGAACATAAAGACGGGCCATGGGCCACGCTTGCTGAACTTGACATGATCGGTACTGCTGCGGCTGACAAAGACAAACAGGAAATCGCAAAGGTAAGCAAGACTATCGACAGAACCGTTTTGACAAACTACACGGATCAGTCGAGCAAGTACAAGAGCAAGTGGCACCGGATCAAGGTTTTGTTCGATGTTCCGGCTGGTGTTGATTCTGCTGAGATCGTGTTGACGGCAGGTTCAGGCAGTGCGGATTCGGCGGTCTGCTTTGATGATGTTCGCGTTGTCAAGTCTGGTAGAAGCAAGCCGGCTAAAAGTGCGAAGAACGTTGTACTGTTCGAGGACTTTGAGAATGTCGATGAAGGCTGGGGACCGTTTATGTACGGCTGGCAGGGGCCGATGAACACGCATCTGTCCGAGACGAATCTTCCCTATACGGATGATACTATTGCGGGCGAATTTTCGTTGAAGACTCGCAGTGAGCGTCACAAAGGTATCATATACAGAACAGTGCCTGCGACAATGGAGCTTAAAGCCAATACGAAGTATCGTGTGTCTTTTGAGTATCTTTCTGATGTATCTGAACGTTACACTTTCATTGCAGGCAGTGACGATGCCGTTGCCGAAAGCACTGCAAAGCTCGATCTTACCGAGGGAACGTGGAAGCCTGCCAAGGCGACCTTGGAGTTTGAGACGGGAGATCAATCTGACTGGTTCATCGGCGTTTATAAGAACAGTAAGGAAAAAGGTGTCCTGGTTATTGACAACGTACTGATAGAAAAGTGCAAATAACGAAATCTGAATAAATGCGTTGTAAGGGATTGGTATGTGTATCAAACCAAGCAGAGATAAATGGGCCGGGACGATGACCGACCGTGAGCGCTTTAATCGCCAGATGCATTATGGATCTGTTGACCGGTGTTTTAATATGGAGTTTGGGTACTGGGAAGAGAACTTTGATCTGTGGCCAATGTTTGCTGACAACGGGATCACTAATAACGCACAGGCGGACCAGTTCTTTAACTTTGATGTTATCAAGCTGTATGAGTACCCCTGGATGAACCCTGCGTTTGAGCGGAAGGTTATCGAGGATCGAGGTGACAAGCAGATAATTATTAACCAGGACGGTCTGCTTGCCGAGGTTCCTAAGGATGGGCATAATACGATACCGCATTTTATCAAGTCATCGATAGTCACCCCGGATGACTGGAAGAAGTGTAAGGAGCAGCGGCTGCGTCGGGATGACCCTGAGCGTAAACCTGACGTCGAGGCGTTGAAGAAGTTATATCCGGCTGACCGTGATTTCCCGGTTGGCCTTTGGTGCGGGTCGATGATCGGTAAGATTCGTGATCTGCTTACGTTTGAGGGATTGGCGTATGCGGGATTTGATCATCCGGATATGGTTGAGGACATGGTCGAGACCTGTTGCGTGCTGGTAGAGGACCATCTTGACGCGGTGTTGGGTAAGATCGATTTTGATTTCGCCTGGGGCTGGGAGGATATCTGTTTTAAGTCGGGGCCGATCGTATCGGTTGATTTCTTTAATAATGTGGTGCTGCCGAGGTATAAACGGATTAACAGCAAGCTTAAGGCCCATGGAATTGATGTCTGGTTTACAGATTGTGACGGCGATATTAGGCCGATACTTTCGATGTTGATCGATGCGGGCGTTAATACAATGTTCCCGTTCGAGGTCAATTGCAGCGGCCATCCAGGCGACCTGCTCAAAGAATACGGCAAGGACCTGCGGATCATGGGAGGCTTTGATAAGATGGCGCTGGGCGAAGGCCCCGATGCCATCAAAAAGTATATGGAAACGCTGGTCCCGTTGGTTGAACGCGGCGGGTACATCCCATTCTGCGATCACCGGTGTCCACCGAATGTCAAACAGCAAGACTATCTGTACTACCTCGACCTAAAGCAGCAGATGTTCGGTTTACGCTGAGTAAATATCGCGTAAGGATGTCAAACAATTAACGCAATCTCGACTTTTCGGGTTGCATAATCAATCACAACTAAAACCATATAACGGGTAAGCACTTTGAACGTATAAAATTCAACAGAAAAAATGTCAATTGCACAGAAACGTAAAAGGTTTTCACCCGAGGAAAAAGTCAGGCTTCTCCGCCTGCATTTGATCGAAAAAGAGCCTGTTTCGGACATCTGCGACCGTTACGGCCTCAATCCCAACGTATTTTATCGATGGCAAATAACAACGCTTAATTTTTGTTTATTTTTCTGGATATAAGTTTTTTCCTTGATTTGCAACATACAAATAAGCGATAATACCTTGTCGTCGGGGGGCAACATTTATTGGAGAATGGAAAGATGAAGAAGATTATCGTAATGTTAGTGGTTTTGTTTGTTTATGGGGTAGCAGCAGCTGATCTGATCATCAGCAGTGACCATGAGATTAATTATACCATTAACGAAGGTGTTCATGTTCTTGATAGAGCACAAGTAGATTTAGTGACAAACGGCCAAATCAATGGTTTTTTTCATGTCGGAGGACAGGCCCAGATAGAAATTAACGGCGGCAGAGTTACCGGCCAAGCTTCAGCTTCTGATGATGCATATATGAGCATCTCATCTGGTGTAATAGAATCTTCCTGTCGTGCATACAATAGTGGAGATATGGTTATAACAGGTGGCACAATCAATGGGGATTTGATTGCTCATCATGTAGGTTCGATACGTATGTATGGGGGAGAATTAGGTGGGGCTATTTATGCTGGCGGGGATAGCAAGCCGGATTATGCTGTAATTACATTTGTAGGTTCTAACTTTTCTATTGATGGAGAAGCTGTTTCATATGGTAAATATTACAAGGAGGATTATTCCAATGGACGTTTAACAGGAATACTGAATAATGGTAACGAAATTAACAATAATTTTTATATTTATGACAGTGCATCCATAGTTTTTATCCCCGAACCCTGCACATTTTTGCTTTTAGGCTTAGGAGGAGTGTTGATAAGTAGACGCTATCCCTGCCGATCTCAATGATGACTGCAAAGTAAACCTTGAGGA
>DAOWHR010000274.1 GCA_030641315.1 Anaerohalosphaeraceae bacterium
CTGCCGAGCAACTGGGAACCACCGAAATCAAGTGCGGAAGATGATAGCGTCATCAAAGATCAGATAGTGAAAGTAGCCTGACGCCCTGATTGTCGGTCACTGCATTTTTTTACAGGGGTGTACTTGGTCGTGACCTTACAATCAAAATACATCTCCAGGGATTAATAGTCTATAAAGAATTGAACTGAGAATATGTTGATAAGATAAGCTTAAGCACCAGAATATTGCAATAATTATGGCTAGAAGCAATTATTATATTGGGGCAAACAATGTGTCAAGATTTTATTGAAGCATGCCAAAATGGAGATTATGAAGCTGTTGAGAATTTGCTTAATCAAATCAATAATCCCTCATCGGTCAAAAAAGTTATTAACTATATTAATGATTACAGCAATACACCGTTACATTGGGCATGCGAGAATGGTTACGAAAAGGTTGCCGAGCTACTTATAGCAAACGGGGCTGATATACAGATATCAGGAAATAATGGGAATACACCACTTCATTATGCATCAATGAAAGGACGATTCAGAATAGTTGAACTTCTGATTTCAAATGGAGCCAATGTCAATGCTAAGGATGAAGATGGTCGCATCCCTTTACACAGATCGTCATGGGATGGATATTATCATGCAACAAAATTACTAATTGCTGCAGGGGCAGATGTCAATGCAAATGATGGTAATAATGACACTCCACTGCACTTTGCAGCTTTTAACTATTTTACTTCTTCAAATGAGCATGAAAAAATTGTCAAATTGCTTATCGACAAAGGCGCAAATGTCAACGCAGTTAATAAAATAGGACTTTCCCCTTTACATAGTGTATCAGCAAAAAGAATTCAAGATAAAATAGGCATCGCTAAATTGTTAGTCAATGCTGGTTCTATTGTCAATAGTATCGATAAGAATGGCTTAAGCCCTCTCCACTATGCATCAGAAAATGGACATGACAGGATTGCCGAACTTCTGATTGCTGAGGGAGCTAAAATCAACCTCACCGCAAATGATGGATCAACACCATTGCACTATGCGATGCACGCAAAATATGGAGAAAAAGTAGTCAAACTGCTGATCTCCAAAGGAGCTAAAATAAATCGCAAAGATCACGATGGAAACACACCTCTAGCTATCGCAAATATCAATGGAAATTCAAAAACACTAAATATACTTAAAACAAAACAGCATTTTTTCTTTATTTCACCACTAACATCTAAGCTAAATCTCTTGATGAATAATCTAAAATCCAAATTCATATCCTTATGTTCAAATGTTAGTAATAGAAGCACAATCTCCAGTCATACTATCAGATGGTATGAGCAGATGTCTTCAGATGAACTGATTGAAGAATTGGTGCGGTTATGTCAAAAGGGGTATAATTGGGCACTGAAAAATGGTTTTTGCGTAGTAGAGGATTATCCTCAATATAAAGCAATTCGAGAAATTGGAAAAAGGATTTATGAAATTGAGGGAAACGAAGGAATGGTCAAAGCTTGTCATATACTTCGAGAAAGAGTACATGTAAGAGAAGGAGGAGGGCAGTACCTTGCAGAACACTCATGGAGAGGCATTGGCGGCTGGATGCCATAAACCTTTTTATTCAGATTATTTCATTCCATGGAAATACAACGGTTGAGTACAATATCTTTTCCTATAAGACATTTTCAAATTACTTCATATTTTTCAACTGACGTTTATGCAGAAAGTTCTTTTGATCTGTCTCTTGCGGCTGTTAGTGCTTTTGTCATCAGGGCGTTGAAGTCTAGGTTCTTTAGTACTTTCATTGCTGCTGCTGTTGTACCGCCCGGGCTTGTTACTCTTTCGCGGAGCTGGGCGGGTGTTTCGTTTCTTGAGTATGCCATCTCTGCGAGGAGGCCCGCTCCTTTGGCGGTCTGGAAGACGAGTTCCTTTGCGATGTCGGCGGGGAGGCCCATGTCGGTTGCGATATTTATCATCTCTTCCATTAGCAGGAAGAAGTATGCGGGGCCCGAGCCGCTGACGGCGGTTACTGCGTCCATTAGGGATTCGTCTTCGAGCACTTCCACTTTGCCGACGACCATGAAGACGTCGAGGCCCGCTTTGAAGTGGCGCGGGCCGGTGTTTCGGATCACTACGGCGGTTGCGCCCTGATCGACCATGGCGGGGGTGTTTGGCATTGCGCGGATTATGGGTACGTTGCCGAGGTATTGGGCGATGCGTTCGGTTGTTATGCCTGCCGCGATGGAGATGACGACTGCTGAATCCTTTAGTGTTCCTTTGATCTCATCGAGGACTGCGGCCATGTTCTGGGGTTTTACGCTGAGGACGAGTACGTCGGCTGCGGCAGTCAGGGCTGTGTTTGATTTGGCAGGTGTAACTTGGTATTCGCCTTTGAGGTATTGCAGCCTGTCTGCGCGAATGTCGCTGACGAGGACGTTTTCGGGTGCGTAGAGTTTGGCGGAGATTATTCCGCGTATGAGGGCTTCGGCCATGTTGCCGCTGCCTATAAAGCCAATAGTACTCATTTAATTCTCCTTGTTCATGGACGCTGTTATGCTGAAACCCAGTTTATGTTATCGGCTATGGGGACAGTGGACTTACATAAACTTGCCGATCTGGCAGTTTTATCATTCAAATTCAAGTATCAAATAACATATTTTGCTGCCAGCGTCAAGTTTGGCATGAGCTTTGAGGTTTTACGGTGTGGTGTGTAAGGTGGAATAGCTATTATTTTGTGGGTAAGTCGCGCTGTTGTCGCTGCAATCATAATTTGATTAAGCCTGAGTTGGTTAAAGCCGAAATACTAACAGTTTATATTTTGATTATTTCCGGAGGTTTGAGTTGGGACAGAAACACGACAAGAAATTGAAACAATTGGTCAGGAGCCTTAACAGCGAAAGGCATCAGCAGGCTAAGAAGATCGATATTCTATGTAATGACATTGTCGGGGCACATGCTGATTTTGTCAATCAGTTGCAGATATTGACATTCGGTGCCGGTTTTTATGAGTCGATACTCGGCTGCGATGATCTTAATTCAATTCTTGATGTCGCTGCCAGAGGCATTGCCAAATCGATTGAGGACGCCAGAATATCCTTTTTTCTGCTTGAAAACGGTGGTTTTGAGGTGCATTTGGCCGATGACGACAATCCTATTGACGTTGAGACATGCAGCATAGAGAGCTGTTTTACGCCAGATGTTGTCGGCAATATATCCCGTGCCACCCGTATCAGTTCGTTGGATGATATGTATAAAATGGGTTTGCAGGGCAATATTAGTGTGCTCAATAAACTGTCGGTCGCTGCTGTGCCGCTTGGCGGTTATAGTTCTCCGATAGGTTTTGTTCTTATCTACCGTGATGGTGAAGTGCCTCTGACCACAGAAGAATTAAGCAGGGTAACTGCTGTAACCGGCGGTTTGGCCTCTGCAATCCGTGTCCGTAAATCCACAAATAAGACCATTTCTGCTGTCTGATCGGAAAAAACGGTATAAATTCATTTATTTAGGCAGCATACAACCCATAAAATGCCTTCTATTTCCGAAAAAAGACGGAATGGGGAATTTTCCTGCTTTTTTTGTTAGATTTCTTAGAATATATTGTGTTTTTCTGTAACAAATCCCACTGTTCGTGCGTCTATATTAAAGTGTGTTACCGTAACTTTGCGCACAGTGTGAAGCCGCTTTCAGTACTGGCAGGCATATTTTGCCCATTCAAAAATTTTTTTGATGCCGGGATCTCGATTTGGAAGCAATTTTGTCTGTTTTAATACGAACTACACATGCATCAGAGCGTACTTTATTGTAACTATAGTGATATGATTTTTTATGTTTGGTAAGAAATGGCTCCGACTTTGACGAACACAGGGACAAGAAAGAAACTTGGGCAATTGCTTTGTGATAAGGAGTATCTTAGCGATACCGCTTTGGAACATGCTTTAGCTCATCAGGAAAAAGTCAACATAATGCTGGGCGAGATACTTGTCGATCTGGGCTACATTACCCTGGCTCAGTTGAATGAGGCTTTGTCGCAGCAGGCAGGCATTGGTCCGGCTGGGCTGGAGAATATTTCGATACCGATCGAAGTGCTTGAAATGATTCCTGCCGAGGTTGTGAGCAAATACAATATTTTGCCGATGTCACGTACCAACGGCGAACTGTCCGTGGCGATGGTCAATCCGTTCGAGACGAAAGCCATTGAGGATGTGCGTCTTGTTACCGGCTGTAAGATACGCAGGTACTACAGCAATCCGTTCGATATGGAACGGGCGGTTTTGAAGTATTACGGCAGCAATGTGGCCAGAATGCTTGACGATCTGGCGCCTGTCGAAAAGACTTCGCTAGGTTCCGAGGAAATGGGGGAGATGTCCACCGCTAAGCTGCATGAGCTTGCCCGCGAACCATCCCTTGTTAATCTTGTCAATCTTGTGATACTCGAAGCGATCGAGGCGCGTGCAAGTGATGTTCATATTGAGCCTTTTGAAAATCAGCTTAAGATCAAGTACCGTATCGACGGGATGCTGGTTGAAAAGTCAAGTTCGCCTATACGTCTAAAGGCCGCTATCACTTCCCGTATTAAGATCATGGGCAATATGAACATTGCCGAGCGTTTCATTCCGCAGGACGGTCACATCGAATTCGGTGCCGCAAACGGCAAGATCGACCTTCGTGTGTCAACCGTGCCGACCGTGTTCGGTGAGTCGATCACAATGCGTATTCTTGACCGAAGTTCCGCGATGATCAGTCTTGAAGACCTCGGCATGAACAATCATACCCTTGAAGGTTATAACCAGTGTCTTCATAAGACCCATGGGATCGTTCTTGTAACAGGGCCGACTGGCAGCGGCAAGACGACAACGCTTTACGCTTCGCTCAATAAAATATATTCGCCAAGCCTTAAGATCATCACTATTGAGGATCCGGTCGAGTATCAACTTGACGGGATTATTCAGATGCCTGTCAATCCGAGAAGGGGCCTGACATTCAGCCGCGGCTTGAGACATATGCTCAGGCAGGACCCTAATATCATAATGGTCGGTGAGATACGTGACAAGGAAACCGCCGACATCGCGATAAGGGCGGCGTTGACCGGTCACCTTGTTTTCTCAACATTACACACCAACGATGCGGCTGGAGCAGTAACCAGACTCATCGATATGGGCGTCGAGCCATTCCTGCTGGCAAGTTCACTTGAAGGCGTTTTGGCGCAGAGGCTTGTTCGCAGAATATGTCCGGCGTGCAAGACACCGTATAATCCTGAGGACAGCCTGCTCAGGGGGCTGGACAACTCAGTTCCCGTAGATCGCAGCGTTCAGTTATATCATGGCCTTGGATGCGATGAATGCAACGGCACGGGGATGCGCGGACGTGTTGGAATGTTCGAGCTGCTACGGGTGACGGAACCTTTGCGAAAGCTCATAGCGACAAGCCCAACCACCGAGCAGATCCTCAGTTCAGCACCGGCAGACCACATTTGTATGAGGCATGACGGTATCGAAAAAATGCTCACCGGGAAAACCACACCCGAAGAGGTGCTTCGA
>DAOWHR010000457.1 GCA_030641315.1 Anaerohalosphaeraceae bacterium
GGGCCTTTGTGTCCCATGTATACTCAAGACTCTTGGTAGGCTCTTTGAACCATGCGAGACTTTTTGCCTGCTCTAGCCAGAAACCGTCGGGATCCTCGATCGACTGCTTCCACATCTCTTCATACTGGGCGACACTGCTGATATGTGCGTTAGCCTGCATTTCTGCTGGTGGTGGGAAAGTCCTGCCCGCGGCCATTAGCGATTCCATTCCTTTTTTCTCTTCTGCCATTTTTTCGACTCCAAACTTACAGTTACAATGTTATACCTTTAGTTACACCGTCCCCGAAATAAGGGGGGGCTATACAGAAAAGACAGATTAATGATCTTCGCGAAATTTTTCAACAAAAAAACATGACAATTCTAAGTACTTCCCGAATGTTTCGGCAAAAATTAGCTGAAAAGCCCCAAAAAGCCCATTAAAATGTTCGTTTATGTTCGTTTTGATAGCATTTCAATATTTATTACCAGTCGCGATCATCTCAAACGCCAGTCAAAGCAGCACTCGTTGCAGGAAAAGATCGCTTTCCGATGTGCTTTTTATCACAACAAACTGTGAGTTAACAATAGGATCAACTGTTAGTTACTAAACGAAGGTAATACACGAAGTGAAAGTCATAAATATCTTATTTACCCGTCTTTAGGAATAAGACACTGAGGGACCTTTATTTTCGATGATTGATTTGGACGTGTTAATTCAACTATCTCATTTGTTTTTAGAGATATTTCTTGATTTCCGTTTTGTTAGGTGTATACTTGCTTTAGCGAGATGGTTCAGAACAGCGTCATATAGCTGTTTTATATAAGCTTTTCATCACCCTCCTCCGAAGCCAGGTTCCTCCTTGAGTGGGATCTGGCTTTTATTATGCGCGTACCTTGTTGGGGGTGCTATTATAGATTTTCAAGGAAATCTCTCTCAGTTAGCGACTGCTGATCGCCTGACTGCATATCCTTTATTATCAGTTCTTTTTTGTCGATGTATTCCTGAGCTAGGATAATGCATTTTGAGGCGTTTACTGCTGAGGCCTGTTTGAGCAGTTTGCCGAAGGAGCCTTTCTTATAACTAAACTCTGCGTTTTGCGTTTTGTCTGGTTTTGCTGATTCACGAATTTTTGCAGTAAGTTCAATAGCATTCTGCAGTAGGTGACTGTCTGTGTATGCGACAAAATAATCCAGGCTTTTTGTCGCCGGGATCTTGTCGATCAGTCCCCTTTCGCTTAGGAGTATCTCCAGTACCGCATCGGCCATGCCCATACCGGTTGCTGATACTGCCGGGCCGCCAAAGTCTTTGAGGAGGTTGTCGTATCGACCGCCCCCGCATACGGCTCTTAGCTCACCCTTGACATCGTGTACTTCAAAGACGGGGCCGGTGTAGTAAGCAAGGCCGCGGACAATAGTAGGATCGTAAACGCAGTAATCGCCAACACCCATTTTTCTCAGAAGGCCAAAAAGGTCATCAAGCTCTTTGTAAGCAGCAACTACCTCATCGCTAATATCGACCCATTCGTCATCATCTGAAAGCTTATCGCATTCCATAAAATCGTTTATTTTTAAGACAAGATTTTCATCAGAAACAACTTTAAGCAACATCTCATTAAATGCGGCAGGTGGAAGCTTTGGTTTTTTGTCAAGCACAGGATAGATCGTATCGAGTTTGTCTGCGGCAATACCGGCACCGACAAGAAACGCAGCTAGCATTCTTCGGCTTGATATTTTTGCTTTGATGTCGTCAGGACCTAGTCCCGCTGAACGCAGATAGTCAATCGTAGTAAAAATAACCTCAGCATCAGCGAGGATATCGTCAATACCTATTACATCGACGTTCCACTGGAAGAATTCGCGCAAACGCCCCTTCTGGGGGCGTTCGGCACGGCAGAGCCTGGGCATTGAGAACCATTTGATCGGGCGTGGGAGTGTGTTTATCTGCTGATTGACCATCCTCGCCAGAGTCGGGGTAATTTCCGGCCTTATCGCAAGGTGTCTGTCGCCGCGGTCAGTGAAGTTAAAAAGCTGTTCGACGATCTCATCGCCGCTTTTTACCTGGTACATCTTGAGGTATTCGAAGATCGGTCCGTCGTACTCTTCAAAGCCGTTGCGCTTTGAGGCCGCTTTCCAGCCGTCCTGTATATAGTTTCGTACCGCCATCTGCGGCGGATAGAAATCCCTTGTACCCTTTACTGCCTGTATCTTCATATCATTCCTCTGGTCCCCTGCTCGTGTGCAGGACAGGTCATGCGAAAATTATTTTTTCTTCTTCGCCTTTTTGGTTTTCTTTTTCGGTTCGAGTTTTTCAAAAACACGTCTGCCGAACTTTATCTTCATATATTCTTCCATCTGATCTTCATTGGTGAAATGCAGCTCGTAGTCATAATCATCGCTGGTGAAGTCGCATGTGTCCTCGGTGTAGCCGCGGCAAATTTTGGGACGCTTATCGTATATCAGGCAGCTATTGTCCTTCTCCGAAAGATGCTTGCACTTGTTGGCAATGTTGATGAACCAGTCATCGTCCTCAACAAAAACGGTTACATTTTCATGGTTAAGATACCACCGAATATCATCATAATCGTCCCAATCTTCAGGCGTTTCGAGCGGCAGAGCAAAATATCTACAGCAAAGGCCTGAGCATTTGACACAAAGGGGTTTCTTCATCTTCAGCGTTTTCGTTGCAGCCTTTTTGGCCATTGTTTACTCCTGTAAGCTGTTATCTTTTTAGTCAATCATCAATAAAACAGGCCATTATATGGATTTGGAAGCGATAGTCAAGCATGCATCAGCAAGCTAAAAAATATTCCAAAAAGTACCAAACCGTAACATAACGGTAACATTTGGATGGATAATTACAGATGTAAAGTCGGTTGTTTTATGGTAATATTGTTTTTATTGAAAGGGATTGCACAATGAGAATTTCGAAACAACTTATGATTTTAATTGGTTTGCTGGCGGTGATCACCGCGGGCGATTGTTTTGCCAAGAGCATCAGTGTTCAGATCCGCGAGGGCATCTACAAAGAGCAGATGGAAGGTGACATTGACGGCGCGATAGCCATATACCAAAAGGTGATCGAAACCGCGGCTGTAAACAAACGCTATGCAGCCGAAGCAAATTACAGGATCGGTCTTTGCATGATAAAGAAGGGAGACAAAGCCCGTGCCGCACAATACTTCAACAAAGTAATGCAGGACTTCGCGGACCAAAAAACCGTTGTACTAAAAACCAAAAAGGAACTGTCCAAACTTGGAGTCGGAGAGATTCCAGGCGATGTACCCGTGATAGTAGGCACATCGCCTGAACCGTTCGCAAACGATATTTCACCCGACCTGAATAAAATAACAGTAACATTTGATCGCAAAATGATGGATGGCAGTTGGTCATGGACAGGCGGCGGCGATACATACCCTCAAACCGCTGGCAAGATACATTATGACGCATCGCGTACAAAATGCACACTGCCGGTCAAGCTCAAACCAGGCAAGGTCTACTGGGTGGGCATCAACAGCCCCAGTAATAAGAACTTCAAGACACCGGACAGAAAAGCGGCAAAATGGTATATTATCCTTTTCGCAACAAAAAATGCCCAAGGCAATCCAACGCCCATCCCAGCCGATATGCTTGAAAGAGCAAAAACAATCAACGCGAGAAGCGGAGCATCGACTACCAAAAAGGCCAGCAACGGTAAACCGATCGAGCTTTTACATGATGACGGCAAAAGTGCGGGCAAGTGGAGTCTTGCAGGCGGCGGACATGCTGTACGGTTCACAGCGGCAGCGGGCAGTACGCTTGAAGGTGTTCGGATATACGGCTCACGGTATGGAGATGCAAAGGCACCAAATGAGGATTTCAGTGTGTGGCTGTGCGATACAGATTATAAACCTATCGAGGAATTTAAGTTTCCATATTCAAAGTTCGCAAAACGTGGATATCTTAACTGGGTAAACCTCAAAACCGCGTCAACCGCCCTGCCGGATGA
>DAOWHR010000299.1 GCA_030641315.1 Anaerohalosphaeraceae bacterium
ATCGATCTTACATATAACGGGATACCTGCTTATGAGATATCCCTGGCGGAAAAAGAGAATTCCAAAAAGAAACTACAGCAGTACTGTGAAAACATCCTTGGCTTTGAGCCTGACTTTGTCTTTTCCCATGTAACCAGAATGGCTCAGAGCAAGGGTCTTTGGCGTGACTTTCGAGTTTTAGAGCATATGGAAGAAGAATTCCGCACGCAGGGATTAACCGGCGTGCTGCTGCTGTTAAGTACCGAAACCCAAAAAAGACCGAACGAAGACATCTACGATATGGAGTCGCGTTATAACTGGCCGGTGGCCCATCGCGAGGGGTGGCCCGATATGAGCGGGGGCGAGTCTGCGTTTTATACCGGCTTGCAGGAATTTAACGCTCGAAGCAGAAATATCAAAGTTGTGTTCATCAACCAGTTCGGTTTTACGCGTGAATGCTGCGGCAGCCGAGTCCCTGCGGATATGGAATTTATGGACATGCGAAAGGGTTGCGATGTCGAGTTCGGGCAAAGCATTTATGAACCTTTCGGGATAGCCCACCTGGAATCTTTGAGCTTCGGCGGGATATGTGTCGTAACCAATGTTTGCGGATGCGCAGGCTTTGTAGACAAAATAACCGGCAGTCGGTCCATTAAGAATGTGATCGTTGCAGACTATACCGACCTTGGTGACAGGAAGTTCTCCAGCGTCGAGGATATGCTTGGGATCGGCAAAAAAACCCGTGATGATATCGAGCACAAGATAAGTGAAAAGGTGGCCCTTGAGATATGTGCCAGGCTTCCCCGCAACGATGTCGAGACCCTGAATATGATCCGCGGCGGGTATGACCTTGCCAAACACATGAGCTGGGACATGGTGGCGAGCAAATATGTCTTAAAGAGCCTGCACAAAGCAATACTTAAAAACAACCCCAAAGAGGTATGTCTTTAGAGCTAGTGCTTTGTCCGTGATAAATAACAATCAGACTTCCCTTTAGCCCGAAGCGGTTTTACGCCGCTTCGGTTTTTTTTATGTGTTGACGAAAAACGGCCGACAAGTTAGGATTCGGTGAGATGGCGACAGCACAAAAAAAACTTATAGGAATCCTTGGCGGTATCGGCAGCGGCAAAAGCAGCGTTGCAGGCGAATTCGCCAAACTTGGATGCAGGGTTATCGACGCAGACAAGATCGCCCATCAGTTTCTTGCTGAAAAAGAGGTTATAGAACAACTCGTCAAGGCATTTGGGAAGAACATTGTCGATGAAAACGGCAAAATAATGAGGAAAAAGCTTGCGGAGATCGTTTTTGCCGACAAAGTGAAAAATGCCCGAATTAACAGCATAATCCACCCGCTGGTCGATGATCGATGCCGGGAACTTATCGCTGAATACAATGAGATCGACCAGGTAAAAGCCATCGTTCTGGATGTTCCGCTTTTGGCTGAGGTTGGTTGGGCCGAGAGGTGCGATGTGCTGGTTTTTGTCGAATGTGATGAAGAAATTCGCTATCGAAGAGCACTTCAACGGGGGATGAATAATCTGGAAAGTATAAAAAAACGAGAAAATTTACAGATTTCGCTGGACAATAAGTCCGATATAAGCCATTATATCGTCCATAACAATTCTGAGATGTCGGCAGTTGCCGAACAAGTTAAGCGAGTCTTCTCTATCATTTTAAATACGAATCAAGTTTAATATTCGGGGCAGTTGTAAGTTTGAGCCTTTTTGCCTTTTCTTTTTATCAATACGTAAGGCCATCGGAGTATATCTACAAATATCCCCTGTTTGAGGAAAGCCAAACTCACAGGGTAAATAACAAGGGAATCGCCTCTGTTGCGAAATAGATGGATCATTAAGGAGTAATCATGGCAAAGTCAGAAAAAACTGGTGAGGTTAAAAAAACCGCGAAACGCAAATACACCAGGCGCAAGCCAGTTGTAAAGAAAGAAGAACAGCCTTTAGATGCTGAAGCCACCACACCGGAGGCAGTCGAAGCACCTAAAGAAACCAAAGAAGATGAGGTAGCGGCAGTTTCCACTGAAGAAATCCAGCCTGAAGTTACCAAATCCGAAGAAACCAAACCTGAAGAGGTTAAGGCCGAAGAAGAAAAGCCTGCTGATTCAGAAGTAGACACTGAGGTTAAAAAGTCCCCAAATCAGGAGGGCAACGGCGAGCGAAAAAGACAGGATGACCGACGAGAAGGCAAAAAGAAGAAAAAGAAAAAGAAAAACCGCGGCGGCGAAGATGAGTCTGTTCATGCAAAGTATGAACGTATCAAGAAGGGCAATCTGCACCTGACTGATCTTCAGAAGCTTGATGTTCCGACGCTGCATG
>DAOWHR010000376.1 GCA_030641315.1 Anaerohalosphaeraceae bacterium
ATGCTCTTTATAACTCAAAAGTTATACTGACTAATGGGCCTTGTTAAGCAAAAAGTATAAGAACTTATCAACAAAGAGGTTACGGAAAATTAAAAGAGTGGAACACTGGAGAGGTGTCCGAGTGGCTTAAGGAGCAGCCTTGGAAAGGCTGTGTACGGCTTGTCTGTACCGCGGGTTCGAATCCCGCCTTCTCCGTTAATAGAAGATCTGTCGTATTATGGCAGGTCTTTCTTTATGCGCACATGGTCAAATTAGAACTAGCGGGATGAGAACCCGCATGATGCTTTAGCATCATAGTCGCGGGTTTGACGACCGAAGGGCGCCGCGTAGCGAATCCCGCCTTCTCCGTTACAAGAAAGGCCTATCTAATAAGGTAGGCGTTTCTTTATGCGCATATTGTACTGATAATACACAACACGTTTACCGTTTATCGAATGTGGCAGGATAAGCATGCCGATCACAGCCACAACGAAATGCACATATTACGACTTAAAGAACGAATTACATAACTCTCTAAAATTCTATCTTGATTGACGAGTCATCGCGGCTGACGTCAAAACCATGCTCCCGGAACCATGGGAACATATCGCGGCCCATCGCAACACTCATTACGGCTACCGTTGCGTTGGCGTCATACTTTTTAATTTGGCCTGGTATTGCGTGCTTTCGTTTTGCCTTAAAGTAGTCGGCAACAACATCTGGGTTTTCTTTGCGAAGCTCTTCAAATATCCAAAATGTTTTACCCCAGTGCATGTTGTTTGCCTGGCCGCCTGTCAGGGGTTCGACACCATCCTTGAAACTCTTGCCGCTAAGGTCATATAGTTTCATTGTCGGATCGATCCTTTTGGCACGGTCGATGTTGTTTCTTATGCGTTTCATGCCTTCTTCTTCGTGGCCCATATCGATCATTACAAGGTCGCCGACATACGTTGCGATCGGCTCGTTCCAAATCTCTGCAAAAGGCAGTACCCATGAGTGGACCGTTTCATGTGTGATGAACTCTATCATGCCGTCTTCACGTTCGGGGAAACCACCCCAAAATACCGCAAGGCCGAGCATTCGACCTGATGAGAAACCGCCGCCGCCAGTTGAGAGCAGGCCTATCTCCCCTGCCATCCCGTCGGACAGGGGTACGCCCATACGCTGGCGCATTACGGGTTTTGTACGTTGGTAAATATCTGCCATAGCGGTTGCGTAAGGTTTCAGATACTCGCAGTAGTGCAGTTTGATACTGCCGAGGCTTTCTGTGTACTCAAGCTCGCCAAGACCGCGGCTTCTAAATGGCTTCTTAGGGTCGACTTTTTCACCTGAGGCAATGTCAACCAGTAAAGGTTTCCACCAGACGGCATTGATATTGTCTTTGGCGTTGGGATTGCTTCCTGCCAGTCCGCGGGCACCGATCAGAAGATTTCCTTTGCCGGCTTTCTTTCTGACCAGTATTGGCTTGCTATCGGCATCTGTTATCAGAACCTCCCACGATTGCGGCTTTTTGATCTTTATCCAATCAACATTACCCTTGATCTCTTCGTTCATCTTGGGGAGATTGCCTTTTAAGGGCTTTTTTGCACGGCCCTGGAAAGTGCATCCAAAGACAGCTGCCAGTTTGTTCTGCTGTTTGTCGCCAGCAGAACCCAGCAAAACAACTCCGCCTCCATCAATGAGGAACTTTTTGATAGTCGTAATATCTTTTGTCAAATACTCCAAATGCGAGTCGCAACCAAGCAGGATCAGCATGTTCGCATTTGAAAAGTCATAGTTATACAAAGCTCCCCAACTCATCGCTCTGGGCTGACCGGGCAGATATTGGCTGTGAAACCTGCCATCAGCATAAAAAGAGAATTGATGGCCTATATCACTGACGGCATGGATTCGTGGTGGTTTTGGAGGGACTGCCGGTTCGGCTGCGATGGCTGTAACAGATGCCATTAACATCAAAACAGCAAGGCTAACCAGGAAATTTCTAACGGTTTGACGCTTTTGAGATGCACACTCACTCAACATTTTGCTTTCCCTTCAATTCACACTGCACTCATTGATATTTGAACTACCTACAAACATACAAAATCTGATCGCTTGAGTCAATCAAAACAAATGAATATTAGTCGATCAAAGTTGGAAAAGTGGAATCGCAGTTATTTACTGGAACACCTGCAATCGTCTTTTTTACCGCCAGCGGCTTTAATTTTATCCGAGAACATTGCTGTGCCAAGTACTATCAGCAGGACTACTGCCGCCAGGTGCTGCCAGAGGGCAGTGGTCATTTCGTGCATGTGATCGGTTACTTCAAAGATGAGATTGGGGAACATCGCGTCCAGGAGCAAACCCGATGCGAGCGCACAAGAAGCAACAGTCAGCAGATAAACAATTGCAGTTCGTCTGCCCATTGCATTCCAAATCGTCGCAAGAGCAGCGGCGTTCGTAGCTGGTCCTGTCATCAGAAAAACCAAAGCGGCACCCGGGCTTAGGCCCTTAACGATCATCATAGCCGCGATTGGGACCGAAGCAGTTGCACAAACGTAAACCGGAATTCCCAGCAGCATCATCAGAAGCATCGCTCCGATTCCGCTGCCGATCCTGTCGGCAAAGAAATCAGCGGGAACAAAGGCGGATATCAAAGCGGCGATCACAAGGCCCAGAAGCATTGGTTTGCCAATGTCTTTGGGCAGGGTTACGAAGCCATGCTTCAAAATTCTCTTGAGCTTAGTTTCCTGTTTCGCGTTACAGCAGTCATCCGTACATTTCTCCTGGTCGGCATCGGCTTTGATGTCACTGCTGGCTGTAGAGTTTACGAATTCGACAGCAACGCCGCCAATGACGCCGGTGACAAAAGCGATCAACGGTCTGACCAGTGCGAATATCGGGCCAAGCAGACTGTATGTGACCAGAAGGCTGTCAATGCCTGTCTGCGGGGTAGAAAGCAGAAATGAAATACTTGCTGCCTTGCTTGCACCGTGTTTGCGAAGCGACATCGCGACGGGGATAACACCGCATGAACACAAAGGCAGAGGAACGCCGAAAAGCGAAGCCTTAATAACAGGGCCAAGCCCCCTGCTGCCAAGATGAGATTCCACCAACTTTGGCGAAATGAAAACCGACAGCACGCCGGCGACAAAGAAACCGAACAGCAGGTATGGAGACATAGCTGTCAAAGTTGCCCAAAACTGGGCCGCAAGAACCAGTATTTTTTCGCTCACTATTTGTCCCCTTATCTATAGAAACAGGCGTCACAGAATGATCCTGTAACGCCTTTGAAAACTTCTGGAAGAAACCATGCTTCCGGTCACGTCACTTTCTCCCGAGCCTTAATGCCGCCATCGAGACTTATGGTAATATCTTCAAATCCAACGGCAACACCGCTTTTGCGAATCGCCTCTTTCGCGATCCCGCACAACCCCGAACAGCATGGTACTTCCATATGTACTACGGTCAGACTTTTCACTGTGTTCATTTTCAAAATATCTGCAAGCTTTTCAATATAAAAGTCGCAATCGTCAAGTTTTGGACAGCCGACAACAACGTTTTTGCCTTTGAGCAGCTTCTGATGAAAATCAGCCATCGCGAAAGGTACGCAATCGGCGACGAGCAAAATGTCCGAATCTTTGAAATACTGAGCCATCGGCGAAACCAGTTTTAACTGTACGGGCCAATGTCCAAGCTGAGATGGAATATCACCTGCCGGAACGTCCGCTGCGACTTTGGAATCCTTTTTGGACAACTCCACCGAGAGCGATCCCGGACAAACAAAGGGCTGAGGTTCAATCGGTTTTCTGCCGGTACTGGCCAGGTATTCGTTGGTTGCTTCTTCGTCAAATTCAGCTGCTTCTCGTTTCTCAACAGTAATCGCATCCATCGGACAATGGCCAAGGCATGCGCCCAGTCCGTCACAATAAACTTCGCTGACCAGTTTTGCTTTGCCTTCGATGATCTGTATCGCGCCTTCTGCACAGGCGGTTACGCAATCACCGCAGCCATTGCACTTTTCTTCGTCAATCTTTACAATATTTCTAATTGCCATATTGATACTCTTTTGTTAATCGCCCTTTTAAATGCAGCAACATGCGACAGAACGAATAATTCTGAAGCACATTGCTGCCTGGAAAAAGGCATGAGTTTAAATTATTTTTCTAGCCGAGAGCCTCAGCAAGGTCCTTATCGACACTCGAAACCGGAGCGATGTTGAAATTCTCAACAAGAACATTTAACACTGCCGGGCTTACGAAGGCAGGCAGTGAAGGTCCAAGCTTGATGTTCTTTATGCCAAGGTTAAGCAGCGTAAGCAGTATCGCAACTGCCTTTTGCTCGAACCATGAAAGTATCATAGTCAGTGGCAAATCATTAACCCCGCACTCAAAGGCGCCCGCAAGAGCGACAGCGATCTGGATTGCCGAATAAGCATCGTTACACTGGCCTATATCGAGCAGTCGAGGTATTCCACCGATGTCGCCGAATTCAAGCTTATTGAATCTGTACTTGCCGCACGCCAGCGTCATGATAACACAATCTTGAGGAACCTTTTCGGCGAATTCGGTGTAGTAATTTCTACCCGGTCTCGCTCCGTCGCAACCGCCAACGAGGAAGAAATGCTTTATCGAGCCAGCCTTAACCGCTTCGATGACCTTATCAGCAACTCCGAGAACCGCGTTCCTTGCAAAGCCGATCATGATCTTCTTTGCCGGAGCGTCTTCGGTAAATCCTGGCGCCTCCAGGGCCGCTTCAATCACAGCGGTAAAATCGTCACCATCAATATGCGTAACGCCTGGCCATGCGACCAGACCCGTTGTGAATATGCGAGCCTTATATGTTTCCTGCGGCTTGATGATGCAGTTTGTTGTCATCAGTATGGAACCGGGAAAAGCTTCAAATTCCTTGCGCTGATCCTGCCATGCGCCTCCGTAGTTTCCTACGAGATGGTCGTACTTTTTCAGTTTAGGATATGCCAGGCACGGCAGCATTTCGCCGTGGGTGTACACGTTGATCCCTTTGCCCTGGGTCTGTTCGAGCAATTTGCCAAGATCCTTGAGGTCGTGGCCTGAAACCAGAATGCACTTGCCCTTGACGGGTGTGACGAGAACTTCGGTCGGTTCCGGATGGCCGTAAGAATCGGTATTTGCCTTGTCCAGAAGTTCCATTGCCTTAAAGTTAATGTCACCAACCTTCAGAGCGGCACCGGTAAGCTCTCCAACATCGGCAGGATCGCCCGCGAGATAGCTTAGCATTTCATTGAAAGAAGCGTAAAGCTCGTCATCGTCAAAGCCAAGTATATTGGCATGGTCAGCGTAGGAAGCGGCACCTTTGAGACCGTATATGGCCAGTTCCTGCAATCCTGTAACATCTGCGCCCAGTGAATCGAGTCGTTTTGAGATAGTCTCGGTCTGGCCCTGCACGATGAGGCCTTGTATGTCGCCTGCGAGAGTGAACTGAGCGGGACCTGCAGGCTGGATCACTGTCTTACCAGCGGCAGTGGCGGCATCTTCATAAAGCTTCTTTGCCGTATCACGAACCGCCGCAGCGGTGCGGATTTTATCAGCAAGCCTTTCAGTGTCAAAATTGACATTTGTAATAGTCGTAAACAACGCTTCGACAACAAATACATTGACATCGCGGTCACTTGCTCCAAGCTGGTTTGCGAGATGAGCGTATTGGGCAATACCTTTGGTTGCGTAAATAAGCAGGTCCTGTAAAGCAGCGGTATCCGCATCTTTGCCGCAAGCACCCGCTACTGTGCAGCCTGTTCCTTTTGCTGTTTGTTCACATTGATAACAAAACATTTTTATTCCTTTCAATAAGTTTGGTCTAACTTTTTGGTCTCTTACAAGTTAAATTGATATAGTCATAAAATAGTATCGCCTGAGCCAGACCAATGTTCGGCTTTTCCGTTCAGGCCTGGCCTGTTTAGATATTTTTTTACCGCGATCTGTCGACCGGTCTCTGTTTTAAATACTTCCTCTATCATTCTTTTCAATTTTTCACTATCTGTGTCAGCATGATCGGCTGCGATATTAACGATCCAATCCGCATCGAAAACCGTTCTAAACTCAATCGTATCTATGTCTTTGGCACTATGATGGCTGCCGACTATCCGGCAGATATGGTCAGTGTCAGCGGCTTGTACTCCAAGTTTTCCCAATATCTTTTTTGCGATCGGCGGCCCTTCTATTTCCTGATAGTTCCCTGCCGGGCTGCCGTATTTTATTTCGGCCTGATGAATTCCAATGTCATGCAATATCGCTGCCGCTGTAATAACCAGTTCACTGCCTCCGTGGCTTTGACGAATCAGATCGGCGTACTTAAGAACATCCAAAGCGTGGTCGATCCTTCGCTGATCATCGCCAAAAACATCCTTCATCGCGTTTACCAGTTTTTCACGCATTACCACAAACTTTACGCCCGTATCATAATCAAAAGCATTTTAAACCTTTGTTTGGCAATAACCGAATGAGGTATGTTGCCCGGCATGATGATCAGTTCTCCAGTCTTAACGGTCTTCGGCACACCGGCGATCACGACTTCTCCCTGCCCGTCGACAACCTGTACAACCGCGTCGTAGGGAGCCTGATGCTCGCTGAGTCTCTGGGCTTTATCGAAAGCAAAAAGAGTAAGTGTGCCGGCGGTCTTGTCCAGAATCGTCTTGCTGACGATAGAATCATCAGAATAGTCAACCAGTTTTGCAAGGTCCTGCGGATTTGAAATGCAGCTTTGCAGTAATGTCTGTTTTGTTTTTTCGGTACTCATATCAACTCCAATGATTATATCGGTCCTTACAGCTATTTCCCGCCCTTAATAAATTCATCAAGCGTAACACCATTCAGGTAATCCTGCACCGTGGTCTGCAAACCGGCCAGTTTGCCGCTGAGCGTACAGCTTTCCTGCATCTCACACACCCCGTCTTGTGCCAGGCACCTGTTAATTATCACAGGTCCCTGGATGACCGTCACCACTTCGGCAAGTGTGATTTCCCCCGGATCACGGGCAAGGGCAAACCCACCCTTTACCCCCATCACACTTGTGACCAACCCGGCCTTGTGAAGCTTCTGCATCAGCTTGCATGTCAACTGGTAAGAAATTCCCTCCGCATCAGCCAGAACCCTCGACGAGATAACCCCTCCCCCATAATTTCTGGCCAGATGCACCATCGCACGCAAAGCATAATCAGTATTTCGCTTAATTACATCCATCAATTACTTTTCATTTTAACATCCAATACTAAGTAAGACTATTTTAATCCTACTTGCGATTAAAATCAACACTTGTTTTTGATAATTTTAAAATTTCCTCAAAAACCAGCATAGCGGCCGAAAAACAAAGATATTAGTTTTCAGAAATATCTATTTGACAGTTATTTGTGATGATTATCTGCTTTGACAACTGCTTTGAGGAGACAAATCGCCAGTTATTTGCATTGTTTTTGACGACAATATCATGCTGATCAACCAGTATCTGGATATCGGTTTCGCAGTTGTCGGCTAGCAATATGTTTGCCATTGTTATCGCTTTTTCCAAACCGTCGCCGCGATGGAAATTGCAGACCTCGTCTGGCTGACTTAATCTTCGTCCGTCATAGATCGACTCGTTGACCATGCCTCCAAGCCATGAATACACCTGCTGATGGTCCATTTCTTTTGCCATCTCTATCGAAACAGGGTTCCTTTCGATGGACGCTTTAATATAGGGCCGCCAATCGCAAGTGCCCATGTCACGGTAGGCATAGAAAGCAAGGTCGGCAACAGTGCTGGTTTGACGAATACCCTGCAAAGTTTCGATCACCTGCTGGCGAGTCATGTCCACATCCAGGCTTATGGGCTGGCTGGGCGAAAAGCTCTTTTCACCGGCTGGCAGTTTAGGATCAATATGCAGGAAATCGATCAACTCGTCCAGAAATACATCGATGTCTGCAATAAGCGGCGCAAGATAATCACGCAGCTTTTCACGACCCGATCCGGTTTGCAGATCGATCTTTTCATATTCTAAAAACGTACGGAGCTGCTCGCAGCACATACGGTCCGCGTCTTTATATATAGAAAAATCTTCCTGCGATACTTCGTCGAGGAGTTGGTCATAAGTGTCATCAGCGATACGAAACCTGCTGCCGTGTTCGTAGCTGTACAATACATCGGCTTTTACAAAACGCTTCTGTCCGCGGTGGTCCCTGCAGAACTGGAAATGCTTTTGGTACCTGCCGTTGGCACGGAGAAAATTACTGAATATGAGGATATCGAGTTGGGCGTTTAAGTATTCGCCAAGCCTGCTTTTGAGCCTGTCATACTGGCCGCTGTCAATCGTCGCTTTGTCATACATGCAGTGAACATATCCCGAACAATGCGAAACAACGGTTATCTGTTCGTTCCTGAGCGCCCGCTGAGCCTTAGTGGATATCTCGGTTCCGTTGAACCACATCGGCTTTGTAACGACCCGTCGGTTATTGGTTATCACGCCGTCGTTAAGATCGATATAATTCTGCGAGTGCAGCGGCGTTAATACCATAAAAATATCCTCAAGCGGTATCCCGCACACCACAAAAGCAGCCGCTGCGTACAGGGTTGACAGCGACACGCATTCGCCTGCCTTTTTATCGTAACCATCCCTATAAAGGAACGCGTCCATCGCTTCGATTGTCTCGGTCTTCCAGAATGGTATCACCTCGCTATCGTACTTGTCCAGGCCGAAATGCCTGCGGATATCGACGTCAAAATAGTATTTATCCCCCGTATAGCCGAACAGCGCATTGCTGCCCGCGATCTGCTCGGGCGAGATAAACGGTGAAAACCTCTTAATTTCCGCAGCCTGATCGGTCATGCCCCACGTCTCAAGATCGAGATTAAAGTCATACTCATCCATGATATACTGACGCAGACGCATCAGCTTTCGGTAAGGTTTCTTGCCCCGAAGCTTTTTGAAAGTATCATCCTCTCGCCATTTCCAGAGTATCGGACTCATTATATTTGCCAGGACCAGGCTGTACATAAGCTCGGGAAAAACGAACACTTCCATATCCGAAAGTGTTATCGCTGACGAGTATTTTTCAAGATCATTTGGGTTCATGCTCTTTTCTTTCCTTGCAATAACCGTTCAACTCACATATTCGGCACCGATCGGCCAAACGTCCGTCACAGTTCTCAACGATACCGATTCTGCTTAGGCAGAAATCATACTTGGCCGGGTCGTCTGGCGATATCTCGGCAAAGCTGTGTGTAATGTCAAGAGCGGCCCGCATTGTAACCGTCTTTTGTTCATACATTCCGAGTATCCTGCATAGGCGGCCCATGTGTACGTCAATCGGTACGATCAATTTAGCCTTATCGACACCTGTCCAGACACCGCAATCGACATCATCGCTGCGTACCATCCAACGCAGAAAAAGATTCATTCGCTTGCACGCACTTCCCCTGGCAGGATTTGAGAGTAGATATTTGAGGCCACTGCTTTCAGTCCCGTGCATCTTTTCCAAACCGTCACAAAAACCTGTCAGGGCCGGAACGATATTTTCGTGCTCGTCTTTGTAGCCTGTTAGAAAATACGCCTCGATGGTTCCATGCTTTTTGTAGACCTTCTTTAAGAGTGTCAACAAATCCGCAATGTCCTGAGCGGTATTGAAGCGATGTTTAAAGCCGGTAAGTTTTTTGCTGCCTGCCTTTCCAAAGCTGATAACAAACTCATACGGACTCGGTGCCATTATATCGAGAAGCCTTTCCAGACTCTTTGCGATCTGGGCGACGCGTCCATAGGCAAGGGCCGCTGAAAGAAGTCCAACGACTTCCCTGTCCCTGTCGGTTTCATATCGATAGACGAACTGCAGCGGATCCGGAGCTATCAACTCACGGCGGTTATACCTGACGTAGAGCCTTTCGAGAATATCTTTAAGCTGTTTATTCACCTAATACCGCTGCCTTGAATTCCTCAAAATCCATTTTTTCCAACATTGCTCCGATCCGCTGATGCGGGCGGGCGTTGGCCTTATAATATTCAAGAACCTTTGTAAGCAGTTCCATAGCTTCATCGGTAGTAAGCCCTTTTGTCAATTCCTGTGCGAGCCTTGGCCTTCCCCCGCCGTTACCGCCGACCAATATTCGCCACCCATCGGCCATCCCGACAAAGCCGAAATCTTTTATGCATGTTTCGGCGCACTGGATGGCACAACCGCTGACCCCTATCTTGAATTTGCCCGGCAGTTCCTTCCCGTGATACTTGCCGTCAAGCTTCATACCCAGACCCAAACTGTCCTGCTTACCTTTTTTGCAGAACGTCGTACCCGGACACGCCTTAATGCTCCGAACACAGATCCCAACAACAAAACCCTGCTGCATCCCAAGGTCATTCCACACATCGTCAATATCATTCTCCTCGATCCCGATCAGGGCAATCCTTGCGGCACTTGTTATCTTAATCGCCTGTGCGCCGTATTTCTCTGAAATATCAGCGATCTGCCTGAGCATCTCAGGAGATACCATACCGCACGGAATATGCGGAGCGATCGCGTAAGTTTTTTTATCCCGCTGAACAATTACCCCTTTTTCGCCATCCTGTAACACTAATGAAACCTTTCAATTAAGCAAAATCCCCGTATCGTATCAAAATTACCACAGATCAGGCATAATTTCATGTAAGAACGATGATAATCCGCCCAATTATGCCATACCCCGAATCATACATGTAAATTCCCGCAAAGTCAACCATCGCAAATTGCCGGGACTATCAAGCCGCTTGTAATTGCACATAATCGAAAGTGATAAACCAAAAAAAGAGCCGAACTAACAAATCAACAGTCCGGCTCTCGAAGAACTTAAGGGGATCAAGTTCTCTATATATTATACACCGCCGAATGCAGGGAAGTTCGAAATAACTATAATTGGCAGATATTGTCAAACCTGTCCTGGTCGTATCATTGACTTGCAGCAAAGGAAGCTGAGTTGCTGCTTCTTCGCCACATCAGTATTACCAGCCAGAACATAAACATCTGTACGGGGATAGGTATATCATCAGGAATCTCTATACTGCAGCTTCTTGCGAAGAAAACATTCGGGGCGATTTGGCCGATCTTTTCATTCCCGCATTCAATCACGAACTTTCTTGTCAACGGTGATGCAGCACGGAGAGTGTATTGCGTGTTGTTATAATCAACTTCAAATAGTCGGATCATCGCGGTTTTGCTGGCACTGGCTATTACACTTCCATTCTCTTCGATACTGAATTCTGTGGACAGGAAACCGGCTTTTCGCAGATTATACGTATTGCCCTGGTAGTCAAAACTCCCCCCTTCACTAAGCCATGCGACATCAATTATCGCAAGCAGTTCAGAATCACAATAGACCTTGAAACCCCATGAAAAAAACGAACAAGGAACAGCACTTAGCATAATTAATCCTTTACCTGACTTATAACTGTTACACTTCTAAATCAATAGCGGATCAGGGCTGTCAATCGAACCGCCGACCACATTAGCTGCCTCCCTGCACCCGCCGACACAATCGATCAGATGTTCACAGCCGCTGCAATTGGCGGGGATGTAATCCTTCATCACAAATCGTCGCCAGTAGTCGTTTTTCTTTAACCTTTCGATCTGGTCGCAGTGATCGAGCCTTACCGGAGAATG
>DAOWHR010000269.1 GCA_030641315.1 Anaerohalosphaeraceae bacterium
ACACTTCCGCAGCAGCCCAGGATACAGTATCTAACGGAACTTAAAGGCGAACAGGACTTAAGCTCCAGGTCGGACGAAGGTCTTTTTGGAAGGATCGGCAGTTTTCTCTTCGGGCAAAAAGAACCGGTCAGCCTCATAAACCCACATGCCATCGCGATAAACCCCCAGGGCACAATATATATATCCGACACATCACAGGGTCTGGTACACATATTCGATATTAAAAAGCAGCGGTATGATCAGTTCAGTCAGACTGACGGAGATACAGCTCTATCAATGCCTGTCGGCATCGCAATTGTCGATTCAAACGTATATGTCGCCGACAGTAAAAGGGCGAAAATATTCGTGTTCAGCGATAACGGTAAATTTAAATTTGCCTTCGGTACTGATCACCTTGAGCGGCCTGCAGGTTTGTGTTATTTGGGTCAGCAGGGAAAAATATTTGTTGCTGACTCTGCAAAACATGCAATCTTCGTTTTCGGAAAAGACGGCACTTTTATAGAGCAGTTCGGAAGCAGGGGACTTGACTCCGGGCAGTTTAATTTTCCTACAAAATTATGTGTCGATACAGCAGGCAATGTTTACGTTAGCGACACTCTCAACTATCGCGTTCAGGTCTTTACACATCATGGCAGATTTGTAGGAATGTTCGGCCAGCAGGGCGACCGGCCGGGAAGTTTCGCGCACCCTACGGGGATTGCGTGTGACGTGCAGGGCAGGGTATATGTTGTGGATAGACAGTTCGAGAATATTCAGGTATTCAACCCGCAGCACCAGCTATTGATAGCTCTTGGCGGGGAAGGGCGTCAGCCGGGGAATTTCTGGCTGCCCGCCGAAGTTGCCGTCGATGCGGACAACAGAATATATGTGGTGGATTCATATAACAAGAGAGTTCAGATATTCCAGCTTCTGGAGGATATTCAATGATGGGTATCAAATTTAATAAGATAACGGCAATGTTTACGATTTTGATCATTTCGGTTACGGCTTGTGCCTCTATTGACGGTACGGCACACGATCTGTCGGCCGTTCCGGGCGGCAACAAATGCAGCTTTTGTCACACACCGCACGGTGCCTTGCCGGGAACCGCTCTGTGGAATCGCGAGCTTTCAAAGGCTGTCTATAAAATATATCAAAGCTCTTCGACCGACGCCGAGATCGGCCAGCCGACCGGTTCGAGCAAACTCTGTCTCAGTTGCCATGACGGCACGATCGCTATGAACAGCACCTTTGACAATCCGGGCGGAACCAGCTACATACAGGGCAGGGGCAAGAATCTGGGGACGGACCTTTCAGACGACCATCCGATCAGTTTTTATTATTCTCCATCCATCTCCGCCAAAGATTTCCAGATCAAGCCGGCTCATTCTCTGCCGGAACAGCTAAAACTTGATAAGAATGAGGAAGTCCAATGTACTACATGCCATGATCCTCACGAAGACAAGTTCGGAAAAATGTTGCTGATGTCAAATCAGAGGTCGCAGCTTTGCCTTAGCTGCCACGACCTTGACGGCTGGAGAGAATCTGTTCACAGCAATTCAGCCGCTATGGTCACAGCTACCACTGATACCTATCTTCGCGGCACAGGCTTCAATACCGTTGAAGCCAACGGCTGCCTTAACTGTCATCGCCTTCATTCAGCAGGCAGAGGCGAATACCTGCTGCATTTTGCCGATACTGAAGATAACTGCCTCAACTGCCACGATGGGACAGTCGCATCAACAGACTTGACAATTCCCCTCAAAAAGGTCAGCAGACACGATGTCAGAGGATATGATGAAGGTATACATGAGCCGTTTGAGAACTCATCGTCAATGAAGGCTCATGTTGAGTGATCCGACTGTCACAACACGCACGCTATCCGCTCCGGTTCCGTGGGTTCATCGGTGATGAGCGGTCCCATGTGGAAGGTGTCCGGCGTAACAGATGCAGGCACTGATACCACCCAGGCTGCCAATGATTATAATGTTTGCTTCAAATGTCACGCAAGCAATCCCAACCGCACAGATTCAGCGATAACAAGGCAGATAACCCAGACCAATACGCTGATGGAATTCGGATATTCGGCCATTTCGAGGCATCCGATTATCACTGTCGGCAAGAATAAACATGTTCCAAGTCTTAAGATACCTCTTACTGTAAACAGCACCATAACCTGTACGGACTGCCACAACAGCGACCCTGCATCGGCTGTCAAAGGACCGCATGGCTCGATCTACAGACCGCTGCTCAAATATAATTATGAGACACAGGATTTTACAGGTGAAAGCGAGTTTGCCTACAGACTCTGCTACGAATGCCACAGCAGAGACAGCATTCTTGATGACCAGAGCTTCCCTTTCCATTCCGAACATCTCGAACACGAGGTTCCATGCTCAGCCTGTCACGATGCACACGGTGTTGATTCTGCTCAGGGTAATCAAATAAACAACACCCATCTTATGAACTTCGACATCAATATTGTACAGCAGAACCCTGATACAGGAAAACGTGAATTCGTGGACATGGGAACGTATAAAGGCAAGTGCAGCCTTTTGTGTCATGAAATTAAGCACACAGAGAGAACTTACTAGATTTTTCTCAATGAACGCGGTATTCTACCGTCATGAAGATACGAACCAGATTTATTTTGGTCCTGCTGGCCGTTTCAATACCGCCCGCGATGGCGATTGTGCTTCTTACTGGTCTATCCATAAAAAGACTCTCGCTAAGAATATCGAAAGATGTAGAGGCTAAGCAGCAGGAGAAGTCGATACAGGCCATTGAAGTTCTTGTGGACAATTACCATGAAATGATTGGTTTGTACAGAAATGCCATGCAGTTGACGTTAAAACTTCAGGCCAGAGAAATTGAAAAAAGACTTTCTGATACGCCCAGTCTGAATTATGTATATTCCCCACAAATACCTTATGGTTTTGATGAAAAACTCCCTGAACACCTCAAAGTAAATATGGTTGGTGAAGATCCGTCCCGATCCCTGTATCCCGGAAATATTAGTCACCAGTACCAGAATTTTTTCTTGGCAGGCAGTACTCAACTTGCTGATGTTACTGACGATCTCGCCAGATTCGAGTCCATGACGCCTGCCTACCATAATTTATGTGAGCTTAATCGCGGAAATGCGGTTTGGCACCATACTACTCTTCAAAGCGGTCTGTATACCAGGTACCCGGGTTCTGACACCATCACTGTTCCAGATGGTTACGATCCGAGGACCAGGCAGTGGTATTTGGACGCGAAGAATGGGACCGAAGGTTCCGCAACGACGATCAATTTTGATCCCGCGACCGGAAGGGCCGTTTTGACGTCTGCCATGCCGATATACCTGCCCGACGGCACGTTTGCAGGTGTTACAGCTATCGACCTTGCCATGGGTAAAATGGTCGAAAGATTCAAACTCCCAAAGGCGATTGAGGACAAGTCGGAAATGTTCATAACCGGCCTTGGGATGCCGGGTACGGAAAAGAAAGATGATAAACTTATTGTCTTTTTGCATGATCGCAGTGTGTACAATTCCGATTGGCAGGAAGATGTCAAACTCCCCGAACTGTCTTCTGCTGACAGTGATACATTCCTTGAAATGATAAACGATATTAAAAACGGGATCGCCGGGAAACGGTTTATGGAATACGAGGAGAAGCAGTCTCTGTGGGTCTATAGCGGTCGGGTCGGCAAAAAAGCTGCCCTGACACTTATCGTTCCCCGGGAGGTTCTCGCCCAGCTTGCTGAGCAAACCAGAGCGGAAATCATGGATGAAAATCTTCAGCAGATAAGAACTGCCGGCCTTGTCATTCTGGCCATAATAGCATTGTCCATAGTAGTTTCGATCATTCGCGCACACAGGTTCACCAAACCGATCAAGCAATTAGCAGTTGTTGCAAATAAATTGGCCCATGGCGATTATACCGCTTCTGCTGATGTTAAGACAGGAGATGATCACCAGGAACTTGCCGATGTTTTTAACCAGGTTGGACCTAGACTCAAACAGCATCAGCAGCCACAGCATTCGCTGGCTTTAGCCGGGGCGATCCAGAAAAATCTCCTGCCAAAGCAACCTCCAAAAATGTCGAATTTTGATGTCGCAGGCCGCTGCCTGTACTGCGATGATACAGGAGGAGATTATTATGACTTTGTTACTTTTAATGATTTAAATTTGCTAAGGATCGGACTCATTCTCGGTGACGTTACAGGCCACGGTATTGGCGCTGCTTTGCTGATGGCTTCGGCCAGAAGTATAATGAGGAATTTGTCGGCTGACCCAAACAATGATCTTCCGTCTATAATGCGTCAGTTCAATGACCAGTTGGCTGATGACACACACGATGACAAGTTTATGACCTTGTTCTATGGAGTATTAAATGACGATGATCGTTCACTTGTCTGGTCTTCCGGCGGACATGAGCCTGCGATATGGTTTCACAAAACTGAAAACAAATTTGAGGAACTGTCCAATACAGGCCCTCTGATGGGTTTTATGAAGGAAATGGAATTTCCACAGGCAAGTCCGGTTTTTCTCAAATCCGGCGATATAGTTCTCATTGGCACCGATGGGATATGGGAGTCTCAGGACACTGACGAGCAGTTCTACGGCAAACAAAGGCTTTATGATATTATTCAAAAAGCTGCCGACCAGCCAGCCCGGGGAATCGTCGATGCAGTTATCGAATCAGTAGAACTTTTCACGGCTCCGATTGCACCCAAAGATGACGTTACAATGATCGTCATCAGGGCGTTGTAAATACATCGTTCATCTGAAAAGATCGTGCGGTTGTTTGCGGTATTTTCCAGGCGTCACACCGACATATTTTTTGAACACGCGCGACAAATAGGTCCAGTTCCCAAGCCCTGTTTTTCGCGCGATATTATCAAGCGTATCTTCGGTTGTAAGCAGCAGCCTCTGAGCCTTCTCAATTCGTTTACGATTAATGTGTTCGATCGGCCGTACACCCATTACGTTTTTGAAAAGATTTGAAAAATACCCGCTCTCCAGATATACAAGTTCGCTCAATTCGGACAGCATTATCGGCCGACTCAGGTTCTCATCTATAAATTGGATCACCTTGCTGAATCGATTGATATCGTGCATACTTTCCTGCCACGATAGATCGCTCGCCGTATCCAGAAAACGAGCCAGCAGAATTCGAAGCAATCCCTGGCTCTGCATAAAAGAACCCGGTGCCATATTCTCATCCAGTCTGTCAGCCGTGAAGATAGATTTATTCACCGCAGCATGAGGATTGGTATTGGTCAGTTTCTTATGCCGGTTAATCTGTACTAGTTGCTTGAATAGCGGCAGTTCCATCTCTTCAGCTTCAAGCTGATATTGACAGGTCTCAATTGAAAAAAGATCAAGCCCATTTTCCAGTTCGCACGTAAAATGAACAAAATAAACATCGAACCAATCCGCACAGTGACAGTTATGTGTCGTAAACGCCGGGATCAGGTGCAGGGTGTTTGCTTTCAGGTCGAAACATTGACCGCTGTGACTTATCTGCCCAAGCCCCCCAGTAACAAGATAAAGCCTCGAAAATGGGCTGTTCACCTTCTCAAAATGCCATGACCGGTCACATCTCAAATGGTCAACATTTAAAGTTGTTAGCTTCAAG
>DAOWHR010000185.1 GCA_030641315.1 Anaerohalosphaeraceae bacterium
AATCGTCTGAAATGACAGGCAGTCAAATTCATTCCCGTCATCGCCATTTCTCTTATAGCATTAAATATCCAGCCTGGCTACCCAGCCAAGCCTCTTTGCGAATAGAATACCAAATCTGCCTCAAAAACTCAAGTTTTCTGTTTCATTTTGAAACAATTTTAGCAGGAACAACACCAAAAACATGAATATATCCCCCGCAAATCGTTCGTTACGCTCCAGATTCGACTGCAAACAAGTCAATTTTGGCTTTTTCGACACTAACTGTCAAAATGGCATACCTGTAGCAGCAGCTTCGGTTCTTGTAAGTTGTTTCAGTTGAGGTGTTTATGTTTTTATAGCTGTTCTGGCACGGCCTTTGCAGTGTGTTTTGTAGTACGCAGTAATTTTGCAATGAAAACATAGAAACAATCTTAATATATAGCAGGAGCATCGATCATGGGTAAGATAATTGGTATTGATCTTGGAACAACTAACTCGGTAGTGGCCGTCATGGAAGGTTCAGCGCCAAAGGTTCTGGTAAACTCTTCCGGTTCGCGTCTGACACCGTCTGTAGTAGGCTTTACCGAAAAGGGCGAAAGGCTTGTAGGCCAGGTCGCACGACATCAGCAGGTAACAAACCCGGAAAATACAGTCTTTTCCATCAAGCGTTTCATGGGCCGCCGTCACAGCGAAGTCGGCTCCGAAGAAAAGATCGTTCCGTATAAGGTTACAGGCGGACCAACCGAACTGGTCAAGGTCGATGTACGCGGCAAGGAATACACACCGCCGGAGATTTCAGCCATGATCCTGCAGGACCTCAAAAAGACCGCAGAAGACTATCTCGGCGAAAAGGTAACACAGGCTGTCATAACTGTCCCCGCATACTTCAACGACGCACAGCGCCAGGCAACAAAAGACGCAGGCAAGATTGCGGGTCTTGAAGTCGCCCGTATCATAAACGAACCGACAGCAGCGGCACTGGCATACGGACTTGAAAAGAAAAAGGACGAAAAGGTAGCCGTCTTCGACTTTGGAGGCGGTACATTTGACGTCTCGATCCTCGACATCGGCGGTTTCGAGGACCAGTCCAGCGTTGTAGAAGTGCTCAGCACCAACGGTGACGGCCACCTCGGCGGCGACGATCTCGACGAGATACTTATAAATCATCTTGCCGATGAGTTCAAAAAGACCGAAGGCATCGATCTGCGTAACGACCCGATGTCTCATCAGCGTTTGAAAGAAGCTGCCGAAAAAGCAAAGTGCGAACTGTCAACACAGGTTGAAACTTCTGTAAACCTGCCCTTTATTACTGCCGATGCTTCAGGACCGAAGCACTTACAGATGAATATCACCAGGAGCAAGTTCGAATCGCTCGCTGAAAGCACCTTTGAGCGCCTCAAAAGACCATGCACACTGGCACTGCAGGATGCAAAGCTAAGCGGCAGCGACATAGCAGAGATTCTCCTCGTTGGCGGATCAAGCCGTATTCCAAAGGTACAGGAGATCGTAAGAGAAGTTTTCGGCAAAGAGCCGAACAAGGGCCTCAACCCGGACGAGGTAGTGAGTCTCGGTGCCGCAATTCAGGGTGCTGTTCTGGCCGGCGATGCGGGCGTTAAGGATATTTTACTGCTGGACGTTACTCCGCTTTCACTTGGTGTTGAAACACTCGGCGGCGTTATGACAAAGCTCATCGAACGCAACACAACTATACCGTCAAGCAAGACGGAAGTTTTCTCAACTGCCGCTGACAGCCAGACAAGCGTTGACATACACGTCCTCCAGGGCGAACGTGAATTCGCTCGTGACAACCGCACGCTCGGAAGGTTCCAGCTGGCCGACATTGCGCCGGCCCCAAGGGGAATGCCACAGATCGAAGTGTCGTTCAATATCGATGCTAACGGGATCCTCAACGTTTCTGCCAAGGACAAGGGCACGGGAAAAGAGCAGTCCATCAAGATCGAATCAAGTTCAGGTATCAGCGAAGATGAGATCAATAAGATGACCAACGACGCCGAATCGCACGCCGAAGAGGATAAGAAGCGACGCGAAGTAGTCGACCTTAAGAACCAGGCCGACCAGGTTATCTATGGTACCGAAAAAGCACTAAAAGAGCATGGTGACAAGGTTCCTGCTGAAACTCGCGGAAACATCGAAAGCTCTGTAAACAACCTCAAAGAAGCTGTCAAGAGCGAAGACGGCGACGCGATCAAAAAGTCAATGGATAAAGTCAACGAGACTGCGCAGGAACTTGGCAAGATTCTTTACGAAGAAGCCGCCAAGGAACAGGCCGCCGCTGCCGCCGCCGCTCCAGATGCCGAACAGGCACAGCAGCCCGAGCCGCAGGAAGGCGAAGCAAGGAAAAAGGTTGACAGCGATGTCATCGATGCCGAGTTCGAGGCAAAGGACAAATAAAAAATAAGGGCAGCTCTAAAAAAACATTTTGACGGACAAGCGAATCTTTTCGCTTCCTTGCCGCTCAAAAGAAATTATTAGAGCTGCCCTTAATTTAACGATATTACCATTTTACTTAAGAGCTATGGGACGGTTTTCTCGTAGCTCTTTTTTTATGACTTTTGCCTCGGCAACGAAACAATAAAAGTAGCTCCCCGGCCAGGCACGCTGTTCACTTCGATACTGCCGTTGTGCTGCTCGATGTGCTTTTTCGCTATCGGAAGACCAAGCCCGGTACCGGCTTTTGCTTTTGAGGTGTAAAACGGTATGAAGATCGCTTTTGTGTCCTTGATGCCCGCGCCGTTGTCCGCAACTGTAATGGTGGTGCTGTTCTGTTCGAGCGTTGTCGAAATATTTATAACGCCCGTATTGTCTTCGACAGCATCCAGGGCGTTCAGTACGAGGTTCAGTATTACATCGTGTATCTTGTCTGTGTCCAGATACATCAGCGGTATCCTGTCATCGGTCTTTAGGTCGATCGTAATATTTCGCGGCGCAGCATACTGCACAAGTGTATCGACCGCGGACCTGACAATATCGTTAAGACTTGCTTTGACAAACACAGGTTCGCCGACCTTGCTGAATTCCAGCATGTCAAGCACCAGACTGTTGATCTTTTGCAGGTTCTCCTTTAGTATCTTCCACCCTCTTTGCGCTCGTTCCGTATCGTCTCTTTTAAACGCCGTATCGACAACATCGATCCCGCCTGACACTGCCTGCAGGATGTTCTTGATACCATGCGAAAGGTTCACAGCCGCTGGCGGCAGCTTAAAGCCGACCACAGTTTCCTCCGGATCAACCGTCCTCTCAACTCGTTCGGTCGATCTGTCTGCCTGATATTTTGCATCGAACCTGAAAAAAGTCGTCCCGCACCGTATCTGATCGTTGTTGTTAAGTATGACCTGTCTGGATATCTTCAATTCATTTACAAATGTGCCGTTCGCCGAACCTGCGTCCCTTATCGTCCACCGGTTATTAGTAAATTGTAACTCAGCATGCAACCTTGACGCACCTGAATCGTCAAGACACACATCCGCATTGCCGCGCCCAAGTGTTACGGTTTCCTTTGAACAGAGCAGTTCAAAAACCTCACCCTGCTGCGTACCTGCGATTATTATAAGTGCTGCCATAGTTGGGAAACCTGTTATAACAATTCTACTTTTATATTTATATCACCCTGAATGGTGTTATTTGCCGATGCAAAACCGAGAAAACACTCGATCCAGTATCGCTTCGTCGACATCTTCTTTTTCCAGTCCGGCCAATTCTTCATAAGCGTTTCGCAGAAACATTGCGGCCAGTTCTTCATTGCCTGTAACTGCCTGATCGGCAGCATCGTTCAGCGACTTGACCGAGTTTGTTACAATATCACGATGCCTTTGATTGACCGCGATCCTGCCGTCAGCTTCCGTCAAGGCGGACAGCTGTTTAATAAGACGAGATCCTATGGCGGCCTTCAACTCATCGATACCAATTTGCCTGGCGGCACTTGTCATAATGATCTCAGCGTTAAACATTTCGCCAAGCTGTGATTGTTTTTCGGCAAGTTCACTTTCGCCGACCAGGTCCGATTTGGTGCCGATCAGAATAACTTGTCTGACTTTGAGATCGCCCAATATTTCCAGGTCATCCGTGTAATCGTCTTTGCTCATATCAACGCAGAATAAAACAAGCTCTGCGATGTTGATCGCCTCGGTTGCCGCTTGCTGAACCAGTTGATCCAGTATGTCCGCCGCATCGGCATTGGCGGTAAGGCCCGCGCAGTCGAACACCGTGCACCTGCAGTCGTTCAACTCAAGCACTCCGCTTAAAACGTCACGCGTTGTCCCCGTACGATCGGATATAATACTCCGTTCATGCCCCAGCAATGCGTTGATCAGGCTGCTTTTGCCGGCGTTTGGCACTCCCGCAAACGCCGCTGACGGCAGGTCGATCATAGCTTCATAATGGATAGCGCCTGACAGAATATTTTCGAGCCGCTCTCTGATGGAACCGATATCTTCCGCCGCCTTTTCGTGCGATATGAAACGCACATCCTCTTCGTCGGAAAAGTCCATCCCCGCTTCGATAAGGCTCAGCGTATCGAGTATTTCTTCACGCGCCGCGCCGATGGTTTTGCATAGCCTCCCTGCCAGCAGCTTTTCCGCCGCGTCAAGCTGGAACATGTTACTGCTTTCGATTATCCCGGCTACCGCTTCGGCCTGTGAAAGATCCATCTTGCCGTTGAGATAAGCGCGCAAAGTAAACTCTCCGGCCCCGGCCAGGCGGGTATGTTCGAGAATTTTTGTAAGTACAAGTTGAACAACATCGCCAGCGGCAAAGAAATGCAGTTCCGCAAGGTCATCGCCGGTATAACTGGACGGTGTAAAGAACGTGTAAACATCTGCGTCAATGACCAAACCATCGGCCGCATCTATCGTGCCTGTGAAGACTCCCTGACGTGTCGGCTGTTCCCCGGTGAATACTTTGCCAAGCACACCGAAAGTATCCGGCCCGCTGATACGGATTATGGACCTGCAAACACAACCCGGCGTTACAGACGCACTGCTTATTGCGCATATAGTGTCGTTGACATTATACATTTACGATTTAAAGAATGGTTTTGGTTTCTTCTTTTTGATCTTGCCGCCCGTTTTGGCTGTTACAGGAACCTTACCTAGCGATTCGGCTTCTTCCTTTTCGCGGATGTGTTTGCGAATGATGATCTGCTCTGCCACGCCGGCAAACGTACTGGTCATAATATAAAGGTTAAGAGCCGATGGAGCCTTGTAAAGGAAGAAAAGCATCATGATAGGCATCATTATCAGCATCATCTTTTGCTGCTGGGCAACCTGAGGATTGGTCGTAGCTGTCGATTTCTGGCTCATCAGCTTTTGCTGCAGGAACATAGCGATCGCAAGACCGATCGGCAGAATATTAAAGGCGTTGAGATCCCCGATCAAAGGCAGAGAGATCGCCTTGAATGTAAACAGTGTATCAGGTGCGGCAAGATCGTGGATCCATAATATAAATGGCTTACCACGCAATTCGACATTGGCATAGATAGCACTGTAAAGAGCGATCCAGATCGGCATCTGAAGCATCATAGGCAGCATACTCGACATCGGCGAAACACCCGAATCCCGGTAAAGCGCCATCGTCTTTTTCTGAAGCTCCTGCTTGTTGCCTGCATATTTCTTTTTAAGCTCTTCCATCTTCGGACCGAGCTTCTGCATCTTCATCATCGACACCTGGCTCTTCTTTGTTACCGGGTGCATCAGCAGTCGAACAAACGCCACAAAGATGATTATCACAACGCCATAGTTCGGGATCACACCGTACATAACCTTCATGATCATCATAACCGTAAACGACATCGGGTTGATGATAAAATCGGGACAGCAGCACGAAAGGAACTGTATCGTCGCAACAAAGTGCTGGTTCTTGTAAAGCTCGTTCTTCGTAAACAGAGGTTTGTCCTTTGGCCCAAGGAAAAGATGGAAGCTGACCGTCTCACTGGCACCTGCCCCCACAGTCGAAAGAGAACGGACCGAAAAGCTTATGTTCTCATCGCCGTTTGTTTTTTTATCATTGATACCAGGGTCGTAATACTCCGCCGGATCAGCGATAATATTAACCGGATAGACCGCGCCTTCTGCTGGAACAGGTCTTAATATCGCAGCGAAATACTTGTTCGTCGTTGCCGCCCATATAAAATGACCGTCGGCCTGGTCCTTTTGCTTCTTCATCTTAAGCTGCATCGACTCGATGTCGCCGTTCTTTCGGAACTTACGCAGCTTTGCGTTTTCGCGTTTTATCGATTCGATCTTGCCGTCAGACATCCGAAACGCCGCGATGATATTTCTCGCGTCCGACCTGGTTCCTTCCAGATTGATGCCGATCGGCCCCTGAAGCCTAAGCTGTGTGGTCAGCTCATCTTTGGTGAGATTCTCTACGGTAATATTACAGTTGACGTCATAGCTGTCCGGTGCGATCGAGTATGTTTTCGTTATCTTCAGTGCCTGCCCTGTCAGGGTCTTATCGTTATCAGTAATGGAGACACCATCTCCGATGACCGCCTCAAAAGAAACACTCTGAACTCCCAGTCCGTCTTTACCGATCTTGCCAACGCCCCAGTTGAGTCGATCAAGCGGAAAAATCCTGTTCTGTCCATTAATGCTAAGATTGAGTGTCCCCGATGCCAGTGTGTATTTTCCCACCATCTTTTGCGGATTTGACGGTGACGGCACTTCTATCGGCGACAGCACCTGCAGCTGCTGCGGATCCTTATGATTACGATTGTCGTATTCACTGAATATGGCCTTTTTGATCGCTGCGCCTTTGGTGGTTAGTTCAATTGCGAATTTGTATTCGCTTTCAGGTTCGCTGGAACCAAGCGTTACCGTCTCGCTGGGGCTGTCTATTGCCGTAAGCGGCGGCAGTATCGGTGCGGACCTAATGATGACCGGTTCCGGCTTTGCTTCGGGCTGCGGTTGTGGCGCGTCAGTCTCCGTCTCAGCTGTTAGCGATGTCAGCAAACCCTTCGGGCACACCTCAGAGCAGTCGAACAAACCTGACTGCATCACAAGAAACGCGCACAGCAACAGAAAAGAACTAAGCGATACGATTATCGTGGTTTTTGTCTTCATTATGATAAGCCTTAATCAGGCCAGGTCTGAACCGAAAAGGCGATAATGCCATTGGGTTCAGACGAAGCATTTTTAATACAATTTTGCGATTAATTTCATTTGTAAGAGTTTAATACCTTCATGGCTATATTGCCTTTTAATCCGCAATACAATCCTGCATTTCCTTGTTTTTTATGCACGTTTTTCAAAAACCAAATCCAT
>DAOWHR010000021.1 GCA_030641315.1 Anaerohalosphaeraceae bacterium
ATATTTTTATTACTTTCATCGGTGCGGAAGCTAAGAGTCTGCTGAAAAAGAGCGGACTTAGTGAGAAGGGATCGATACAGGTTGCGGATCAGCAGGCGATGCTGAAACTTGTCGAAACCATTCTTAACAAAGGCCTGGAAAAGAGTGAGTACGCAGAACAGATATGCGGCAGTTACCTGCGTATACTTCTGATGGAGATGGCATGCGAGGAGTCGACAGGCAGTGAAAGACACATGCTTGCAAGGCAGAGCTATCTTCGATGTAAACGGTTTATCGATGAGAACTTTTCGGAGATATATTCGATGCAGCAGGTTGCTGACGAATGCGATATAAATGTGCGGTATATGTCGAGGCTTTTTAAGGAGTACAGTTATATAACGCCGCATCAGTACGTGGGGAGGCTGAAAATGAATAAGGCTGTGAACCTTTTGCTGAATACGCCGCTATCGGTTGCGCAGGTTGGGCTTGAAGTGGGATATGAGGATCAGTACCACTTCTCAAGGGTGTTCAGCAGACATCATGGAGCAAGTCCGCGGAACTATCGACGGCAGCATATGTAAGCCAACTGAATTAGCAGCAGATGCAATACATGTTATTTTTTGACGATAGACTTGCTTTTATCGTCAATAGCGGACAATTGCTTCTTCAGTTTTTCCAGTACACCTTTATATTCAGATTTGTTTGCGAGATTGGTAAACTCTTCAGGATCATTTTGCTGGTCGTATAGTTCGATACCCTTTTGACCATCGGACCAGGTGTTTAATCGCCATCGATCGGTCGTGAGCGATTTGCCCTGCCAGACGGTGGTTGTATATGCGGGCTTTGGCTGCCATTTGGAGGTTTTGGGGTTGAGCAGCAACGGCTTTAGACTTTTACCATGGAGATAGTCTGGTGCTTTAAGGCCTGCGAGGTCTGCTAATGTTGGATAGATGTCGATGAGTTCAACGATTTGTTTTGTTCGCTGCCCTTCTGTGTTTAGCCAAGGGGCGGTAATAATCAAGGGTACGCGTAATGTATCTTCAAACAGGCTTTGTTTTTGCCAATATGTGTGCTGGCCGAGGTTGTAGCCATGGTCTGAAGTAAAGACGATAATTGTATTATCGTTCAGAGCCAACTCTTTTATCGCATCAAGCAGGCGACCAACCTGTTGATCCATGTAGGTGACTGAGGCGTAATAGGCCTGCAGGGTTTTGTGCTGCTGGTCTTTTGACATTTTGTACTTGTTAGAGTTACTGTTTCGTTTGGCGATTTCGGGGATATCATCAAGATCGCCATCCGGTACATAGGGAAGCTTCATTTGATCGGGGGGATATTGCTCGAATAAATCTGCAGGCGCAACGAGAGGGACATGGGGTCTGACCAGGCCAACACCCATGAAGAACGGCTTATCTTTGCAGCCTTTCAGTATTTTTATTGCCTGATCAACCGCCTGCTTGTCTGCCTGCTTACTGTCATCAATGAGACGAACTGTCTGAAAATCCATTCCCTGATGTGTTACGCCAGGTGATAGATCTTCACGTTCCCCTTTAGAATACTGTTCGGGGGCAGTGATATTAACAACATGGTTCCAGCTTGCAGCATCATCATGCTTAGCTGTTCCAGCCATAATCTCACCCGGAATGCCCATGTGGTATATCTTGCTGACCCTTGCGGCATAATAGCCGTTATTTTTGAAGAGCTGCGACATCGTAACGAGGTCGGGAGCTGTCGGTCTGAACTTTGAGGAATTGCCCTTCAGCTTCAACGCGGGCGGATATAGCCCGGTCATCAGAGATGCTCGCGAAGGTCCGCATACCGGCCAATTACAGTATGCGCGATCAAACCGAACTCCCCTGGAGGCAAGTTTATCAAGATTCGGCGTCTTACATTGCTTATGGCCGAAGCCGCTTAAAGCAGTACATAAATCATCGCTTATTATGAACAATATATTCGGTTTTGCAGGCTTTTTGATGTCAGCACTGAATACGTCACCGGTTACAGCAACACAAATTGCTAAACCACTACACCTCTTTAGAAAACTGCGTCTGTTCATATTATTCACTCCAATCTGAACGGCTATTGATTCTCATGCATCTGCTTATTTTATGGATCAACTCCCAAAAAGTTGGTAACCTGCCAAAGTTTACAGGTGGAACAACAGTTGAGTTTGAACCTAAAAAAATCTTCCTTTTTATCGCAGATGGTACCTTCAATATGGCAACTTTTTATCCCTGCGCTCGCGCTTCGGGCTGCTGTTAGTTCGTGTGAAAAGCTTTCGCCCTTCCTTACGGGCGTGTAGCCCAATTACATTACGGCAAAATCATTTGCCAATTGCTTGCGGCATCGCACGCCACTAAATTTACCAACTTTATTGGATGAGAGCCTATTTAATTTTTTCGGTTGCAAGTATGTTTAGTTCCGCTACTGCGGCCCATGGTCCGTTGTATGCAGAGATCGATTCGAGCTTTATGTATCTTGCTGTTGTTTCTTTTTCGAATCGGATGGTGTTTAGGGTCGAGGGACTTTCTAATTGGCCGGTCCATGTTAGTGTCCATTTTTTGGCGTCGGTGCTTGTGTAGAATTTGCATTGCTTAATGCAGCCGTTGCGGTTGCCGTCAGTTCTTGAGAGGATGGTGAGGCCTGCAAGCTTGTATTGGGCTGCAAGGTCAATCTGGATGTCGTGTGGGTGCGGCGGCTCGTTATCACCCCAGCGTGTGTGCCATTTTGTTGAGGGGTCGGAATCTATCGCGTTTTCGGGGCTGTCGCCCGGATGGGATGAGTCCGCTTTGATGACTTTCCATGAAGACTTTGCGGGGTCAATTGTTTTTAAATGCTTGAAGAATTTTCCAACGGCTGGCGGGCTTGTAAGGAAGTCTTTTGCTGTCGCTACAGCACTGATCGTACAGTTTGCGTCAATCCTGATCGGTGCTGTGTACTTGCGGAGCGATGTTGCAGGGGATTCGTTATTCAGTGTATAATAAACGGCAGCTTCCTGAGTTGGCGGAGTGATCGTTATGGTGTTGCCTGTCTGTGTAAGAACCGGTTTTGGGAGCATTGGTTGTTTGCAGGCGATTGCGGCGCATTGTTTTGTGTCCGCAGGTGCCGGACGGAGAGTGAAAGCAAAGTCGCAGGTTTGTGGCGCGAAGGAGTATTTTGGGAGTGGGCCTGGGCCGCATGAGCCGTTGCCGAGGCCGAGGTGTTTGTAGTCCAGAGAAAGGACGGTGTCATTGCGTGGTGTGAGTTCGTTGAGGTGGCGGGCGGTGTCGAGTTCGTTTTCGGTATAATGGAGGGCAGTGAATGACATTGTCGAAGACGATGTGACCATAAGACCGTTATCACGGTGGTTTGTAATGAAGAGCCATCGTGTGTCAGTTTTGTTGCCTGTTGTCTGAGGGCGGGCGTATGGGTAATACTGGTCGGTTACGGTGCTTCCATAGATTCCAACGGGTGAGCCGGTCCTGCGGTCGATGTAGTTTTCGTCGGGGCCGCGACCGTACCAGGTTAGATTTTCAAAGTTTTGAGGGAGGTGCATTTTGAAGCCAAGTCGCGCAAGTACGGGAAGATCGTCGGCTGGGACAATGTGGTTGTTGACGTGTATGGTTCCGTTGCCGAAGACGGTGTATTTCGATCTTACGTCGAAAAGCTTTCTATTGTCGGTGCCTGTGTATGTGGTGTTGATTGTAACGGTTACCGTTGACGGATTTTTGCGGTCAACGTCGATGGAGGTTACTTTGTGGGACATTTTGTTTAGGCCGAATGCGTACCACTGGCCGCGGCTGTCATTGTCTACGGGTGCGCGGAATGCGTTGAGCAGCGGGCCGTTGATGTTTTCATCGGATGACTGGATGATGGTTGTTTTATCGTAGGTCAGTTTGGAGATCGTGCCAGTTGCGTGGTCGAAAGCTACGTTGAAGTTGTCGCCGGTTATTGAAACAGAGGTCTTTGATTCTTTGAAGTCGAGGCGGGGGAACTTTGCGAAATTGTCTATTGGAAGTATTGTTTTTTCTATCGGCAGCTTGAGTTGTGCGAATGCTATTGGATGATCTTTGGGCACTAACGGTGTGGACGATTTCGTGGAAAGCAGTATGTTGACGAAGTATTCGGCGCCGGTTTCGGTAGTGAACTGCTTCAATGGTAATTGGATGGTTTTCGTTGTTGCGGGCGGTGTGTCCATAGTAGAGAGTTTGCCGCTCTGGATGGTCAGGCCGTCTTCTGTGAGAGTCCATGTTATGTTGAAGTCGGACAGGTTTGTGAAGTGGAATTTGTTTATGAGTTCGACTTTGCCTTTGATGAGGTCGACTGGCTTTGCATCGAAGTACTGGTATACCTTTTTTACTTCGGTGAGTTTTGGTGTTGTTTTTCGGTCGGGTGTGATGAGGCCGTTGATGCAGAAGTTTCCGGAGTTTGGATAGTCTTTGTAGTCGCCGCCGTACGTGAAGTATTGATTGCCGTTGTCATCAGTTTCGAGGAGTCCCTGGTCAATCCAATCCCAGATGCAGGCGCCGATGAGGCGGTCGTGGGACTCGATAACGTCCCAGTATTCCTGGAGGTTGCCGACAGCGTTGCCCATTGCGTGGGCGTATTCGCAGATGAAGTATGGGCGAGTGGAGCCATTTTTGCCCTGCGATTCGACGTACCGGACCGAGGGGTACATGTTGGAGTCCATGTCGGCTGGTGCCCAGTCTACTTCGTAGTGGACGAGGCGGGTTGTGTCTACGGCTTTGATGGCTTTGGTCATTTTGTGGAAGGCTGGGCCGGGGCCTGATTCGTTGCCGAGTGACCAGAAGATTACTGATGGGTGATTTTTGTCGCGGTGGACCATTGAGAGTGCGCGGTCTACGTGGGCGGCGTCCCATTCGGGGCGCTGGCCCAGTGCGGGGACACCGCGGTGGCCGTACATGCCGTGACCTTCGACATTTGCTTCATCCACGAGGTAAATGCCGTGCTGGTCGCAGAGGTCGTAGAAGCGTGGATCGTTTGGGTAGTGGCTGGTGCGGACGCAGTTGATGTTGTTCTGTTTCATTAGGCGGATGTCGGTGATCATGCTTTCGAGGGTGACCGCCCTTCCGTGGATTGGGTGGTGTTCGTGGCGGTTGACGCCTTTTAGCAAAACCGACTTGCCGTTGATCAGGAGTTGTCCGTTGGGGCCTGTTTCGATGGAACGGAAGCCAACGTTGGCGGCGAATGCCTGAGTCGTATTGCCTTTGGCATCTTTCAACTCCAATGCCAATTTGTAAAGGTTGGGGTGTTCTGCGGACCATTTTGAAGGAGAGTCGACAGGAGCGGTGATCGTGACGGTACGGTTGTCGGTAACGGTTGTGATCGGTGTCGATATTTTTGTAACGGTTTTGCCTTTTGCGCAATATAATGTCGCGGTGAGGGAGTAGTCGTCAGCATCAGAGGCTTTATAATTGACTATCTCGGCAGAGATATTGAGCTTTGCGTTATCGTAGTCTGAGTCAAGATCGGAAGTGACGAAGAAATCACGGATGGAGACTTTGTCGCGAGCAAAGAGGTAGACGGGACGGAAGATTCCGCTTAGACGCCAGTAGTCCTGATCCTCGAGGTAGCTGCCGTCTGAGAATCGGTAGACCTCAAGTGCAAGAAGATTTTGACCCGGTTTTATGTGGTCGGTGATGTCGAATTCGGCGGGAGTGAAGGATCCCTGGCTGTAGCCGATCTTATGGCCGTTGAGCCAGATATAGAAGGCAGACTTTACACCGTCGAAATGGATGAAGATCTGTTTGTCGTTAAAGTTTTCGGGGACGGTGAAAGTGTGGCGGTATGAGCCAACGGGATTTCTCTGGTCGAAGGTTGTGTAGTTTTTCGGGGGTTCGGATGTTACGAACGGAGGGTCCTTTTTGAATGGGTAGACGTTGTTTGTGTAGATCGGTGTGCCGTAACCGTAACGCTGCCAGTTGGAGGGGACGGGGATAGTGGGCCAATCGGCTGTGTCAAAGTCCGGACGGAAGAAAAACAACGGCCTTTCGGATGGCTGTTTTACCCAATTGAATTTCCAGTTTCCGTTTAAGGAGTGGTAGTATGGTGAGTCATGCAGTTTATTTTTAACAGCGGAACGAGCATCCGGGAATGGAACGGCGGTGTTGTGTGGGGGCTGCTTATTAATGCCGAACATTTCGGGATTTTCCCAGTCATGTTTATCTGCTGGGACGGCGGAGAGAAGTGATTTGCCTTGGTCTATTGTGAAATTGCCTGTGACCAGAGTGCCGGATTGGTCTAAGATTACGGCATTGGTGGTGTTTTGTAGATATTGCTCGACTGCCGGATAATCGGTCGAGACGGTTACTTCGAGAGATTTTGAGGATAGCGTCGCAGATGCCGCAAAAGCAGATGTCGTCAATAGTGAAGTAAGAATAAGTGCCGTGATCAAGCTGGTTTTCATTTGAATAGATCCCTTATATAATATGCAAGTTTATTGATCCAAGTGCGATAGTATGCGCACTAGTGCTGCGCGGCATGTCACACTCACTCGTATTATTGGCCCTTAAACCACAGGGTAAGCCTCTGAATCAAGGCGTTTGGCAATCATACTGAAAAAAACGCAATAATCAATAAAATCTTTGTCTCCGCCCTTCTGTGTGTTATAATGCTTAGCGGAGTTTGTCGAAAGGAGCCAGTTATGAGAAAAAATGCCTTGTTCTCTTCAATGACCAAACAGCGCGGGGGCTTTACACTGATCGAGCTTCTGGTAGTGATCTCTATTATCGCGTTGCTGCTTGCGATACTGATGCCTGCTCTTGGAAAGGTCAAAGAGGCCGGGCGCAGAACAGTCTGCGCCGCTCATATGCATGATATTAATCTTTCCGTTCGTATCTATGCTCAGGGGCAGGATGACTGGCTACCCCCCGTATCTGTTAATAACGGTACCATAAGCAATACCCAATCTTATAATCATTGGACCCGGTGGTGGAGAGTTGTCAGCGGCAGCGGTCATAGTTACTGGAACCTCGGTTTGCTATGGTCAAGCGGTGTTATCGATGGTAATGGCAAGATATTTTTCTGCCCATCTCCGAAAGCAACGTATACTTATAAAGATTATTCGGGGGATGGTTTTCCAACCGATATTAAGCTTGGCGCGACGGGTGTTCGTATTCCTTACTCTTTCAATCCTGAGTGCATATCTCTTACTAACAGAACTCGAAAATACTTAAAAATGAATCAGGCCAAGAGTTCGACATTGATACTTTTGGACGTGCTTTCAAATAACGGAGTAACCCATGAGAAGGGATGGAACGTTCTGAAGGGTGACGGCAGTGTTGCGTTTTCGATCAATAAGGAGGTTCAGGAAGTGATCGAGCGGTCCGGCGAATCATTTGCGGGTCAGGATTTTGATGCTTTCGATGAGGTTATCAGGCTTCTCAAGAGGCAGTAGCTTGCACCGCGACTTGGGAGGGCTGGTAGTTTTGTCCTTAGAGTCGGGGGAAACTTTCGGTAAAGTGTTTTTTTTTCGGAAATAGTATATATATGCTTGCCAGTTTGGTTTGTTTTTGATAGATTACGCGACTTACGGGGCTTTAGCTCAGTTGGGAGAGCGCTTGCATGGCATGCAAGAGGTCGTGAGTTCGAATCTCATAAGCTCCAATGGGCTGTGAGAACGGTCCTGTAAGTACTTGTCACCAATACAGATATGGAGAGGTGACCGAGTGGCTGAAGGTAACGGTTTGCTAAACCGTCGTACGGATTATATTCGTACCGCGGGTTCGAATCCCGCCCTCTCCGTTTTTGGGCCAAAATCGCCGGTTTTGAAGGTAATACGGTGGTTTTGGCCTTTTCTTTTTTATCCCCCGATTTGCCCTTGTCTTGTGCAAAAACTAATCTGAAGCTAAAAATCTTAAATTTGGATTTTCATTTTTGAAATTTTGCTCTTTGAAAACTGAATATTGAGAGTTTAGCAACTGATAATCATTGTCAAAATATTAACTTTGGCAAGTCTTTCGAAATCAGCGCAGATATTTTCCATCCTGCTTTGCATTCAGACTAATTCTTCAGCTTAAGCAACTCGACTGTATACGTGATGCAGTCCGCCAAGAATTGGCTTGCTTACAATCTTACCATCTTTTTGAATTGGTCTATGTACCGGCGAATCCTTCCCCAGTGACATATGTGTTCTGCTTACATTGTAATACTCGAAGATGTATTCGTGTAGAACACTGTACAA
>DAOWHR010000337.1 GCA_030641315.1 Anaerohalosphaeraceae bacterium
GCCGTAAACGCTTAGCCAGACAGAAGAAAAGAACTGGTCAGAATTGAATGTTGACAGCCGGGACGGTCTCGGCTATACAGTGAGTCGGTGGTACATTATTGCTCCGCCAGGTGGTACAATTTTACTCCGCCGTTTATAGAATTGCACGGAATTGCTTGGAGCAGCATAATGCTGCCGGACCTGGATTTGTAGAGTGCGTAAACCTGAGCGTCTGTAAGCGCCTCATCGAACGCCTGCACCTCGTCTTTCAGGCCGTCGAAGCTGTCAAGTTGTTTGTTAGCTGCTGCCATAAACCTCAATTCTAAAAGATCGGCTCCTGACCCCTTAATTTTCTCATATCAGTTTCTTTAATTTTTCCTGCCGAAAGTTCCATCTCCACTCTTAATTTCACCGAAAGGCCATTCGGCATCCTCAGGGTTTTGTTGACGGTATTGTACGGTATCTTCAAATGACAGCGACTCAATAGGCGAACTTGATTTTACATTTGCTAATTTTTCAATGTTAACTCGCTTGACACTTCCATCAGGAAAAAATTTGTAAACAAACCATGTGCCGGGATGGTTAAAACTAAAGCGAATTATCCAATGCGTACCATCTGAATTATATATTTTGGCAGTAGGAAATTCATATTGACCATCTGAGTATTTGGTGACCAGCAAGTGAGAAACAACATCCTGCGTGTTCGGATCGCAAACCTCGTAAATCTCTTTTCGACTGCCCCTAGTGATATGCGACATCTTTGTTTGTTGTTTCTGACATGAACATAAACAGGGAATTAGTAATAAAAAAAACAGCAAAAATAACGATTCATGTTGCATACATCTCATTAAATATCTCCAAGTAATGATCTCGTTAATATATGAAAAACCCCAACATCTGGGGAATAATTAGATAACATGCAGGCCATCTGGATTTCAACGCCGGATGAATTATTGCACACGACAGGTTCCCTTAAAGATTAGATAGATCGAAGTATAGAATATTACTCGCATCATCCAACACAATTAAACCAACTGAGAATGAACTTTTTTTCTTATGATCACGCATGAATTCTGATGATTCTTTGAAGCTTGTTGATTTCAAAAAATCATCAGCTATGCTTGGGAAATCTGGCACTAACAATTTACTTGTATCAAAAACAACATTATCCCATTTATAATTCTTGACTAATTTATCTTTTTGTTCATTTGATATTTTTGCATATCCACGAATAAAATACTCATCAGGAGCCGGCAAACCTCTCCCATGAACGGTTTTTTTACCGTTTTGAAAAACACATGAATCTATCAAGGTTAACAGCGGGATTTTCTCCTTAACTACATCTCCACTCGTACTCCACTCTATTTTTGCAACATTCTTTTTGCCACATCCACCTAAAAAAAATATACAACATAAAAAGATTAATAGAATCCTCAGATTAATAACGCATCTAATCATAAAACACGATCTCCTATTTTAACTCTAAAGGTAAGGGAATAATTAAAGGCGAATAATTAATGTGTCCGGTACAATTATTCCTTTGTTAGAGAGAAAATATCACTTGCATAATCTGCCACGGTTCTAGAGGTACCGTGATACTCCAAGTACCTAAAGGCTACCGGGCCGTGATAGTCTCGTTGGACAACTCTAGTATCTTTAGTAATCAAAAACAAGTTTGATACAGTCTCACAATACCCTGAATCATGATCTTGAATACTATTGCCATCTGAGTCACGAATTTTGAATTGAGCACTCCATGATTTCATTTTATATGGTATAATCCGAGTATAAATCACAATTCGCTCAACATTGGTTTTAGAGGGTTCGGCGACTGCTATAAATTCACTCGTTTCGCTTTGAAATCGAACAATCAATTCTTTACTAAACTCCTTCTCAATCGAATCCATCATACTGCCAGTCCTAAACAGCCATAGGAATGGTAGGCTAATAATAACACTCACGACAATTATCATGGCGATAAATTTGTTATTCTTTTTCAACATATTTGTCTCCTATGCCCAAACACAATCATCACACGGCCAAAGTAAATCGGGAGGATAAGCGGTTGAGACCATCATAATCAAAACTATTATCAGGTGTAGAAGGCCGATGGTCAAATTAAATCGATGTAATATTACTGTTTTTATCATAAATGTGTGGATTGAAATCGGTTATATATTGAAAAAACAACAATTAACAATCAAAAGTGCGAATTCAGATGATAACCAGCGTTGTTTAATTGTTATATTATATTATGGCCCTTCAAGTATATTGTCGATTTTGATTGGTTTTCCGGGCTTTATGACAGGGGTGGTATTTTCGGGTAAAAAATATTTCTTAAAAAAACCGCAGGTCGTATGGAAATCAAGCGTTTATCTTAGTGAACAAACGTTGAGTATTTCTTTGCCGTCTGGCGGGAAAAATGTTAGTCACTTTATTAAAGGAGTAATCAAAATGAGAAAGAGTTTAGTAGTTTTATTGTTGGTTGTGTTTGTGCTTTCGATGAGCGTTGATGCTTTTGCCGCTAACAAAGGGGCCGGCAAAGGTCAGCAACTTAGAGACGGTTCCGGCAGCGGACAGTGCGATCGGGAGTGCGATGGTTCGGGTGCCGGCGACTGTGATCGTAAAGGTGACCGAAAGCGTCTTCGAGATGGCTCAGGCGGTGGACAGTGTGATAAAGATTGTGACGGCCAAGGTTCTGGTCAGGGCAAAGGTCGCGGCAAGGGCAAAGGCCGTTGCGGCAAGTAGAATTGCCAAACCACATCACTTAGCATAATCGTAAAAAAAGGGTTCAGCTTTTGGCTGAGCCCTTTTTTTATTGGAGCATTGAGCAAATGTTTTTTTGTTTACAAAAATTTCGTAAATAACGCAGGATAAGCATGGGCCTGTCGTTAAACTAATAGAGAGTAAGGGCAATGAGAAACCATAATCGCCGGGGCAAATAGAATCAGTAAGAATTAACGTATTGTAACCAAACTTTTTTACTTTTATCGGAGAAAATTATGAAAACAAAGAACATGGTCATCGCAATGGTTATCGCAGCATTTATTGTCAGTCCACTTTTGGCTAAAGGCGGTAGAGGTAGAGGCGGCAACCGAAAAGGCAGAGGTTCTGTTGTTACTTTAACAGAAAAGCAAGCGGCTGATCTCACTTTCCTGAGGGAAGAGGAAAAGCTTGCTCGTGATGTTTATCTTGCTATGTTTGAGCTATACGGCACACGGATATTTAATAATATCAGTGCATCTGAACAGCGCCACATGGACTCTGTTGGAGCATTGCTTGATAAGTACGGCCTGGAAGATCCCATCATTGATGATACACCGGGTGTCTTTGCAAATGAAGATCTGGCCGGCATATATGAATCTCTGATCGCAAAGGGAAATCTCTCACTGATCGATGCTCTTGAAGTTGGATTGAAAATTGAAATAATGGACATCCATGACATCGAAGTAGAGATGCTGCCCGATGTGACCCAAACCGATGTTGAGAATGTTCTATCAAACCTGCTTGCCGGTTCTTATAATCACCTTGATGCTTTCAAAAGTCAACTTGCATCTCAGTAAGCGGAATAAAAATATTCTCCACCAATGACGGGGGGACCTGGAGAATATAGTAAAAGTCCTTCTTAATTTCTTGTTGGACTTTATAATAAACAGGCTGCGGGAACAACTTCCGGCAGCCTGTTATTTGATGATTAGAGCAGTCATTTTATTGAGTCAATCGTATTTTCTAAAAACTCGTATACCCAAACTTTTTCTATATGAACAGGTTTACGTTTGAGGATTCGGCACGGTCCAGATACATTGCTACACCGCCTTCTTCGACACCTTCGATCAACTCTTCCGACTTTATTCCCATCAGTTCCATCGTCATCGTACACGCGACCAGGCATACCCCGTTGCTCTTTGCTTTTTCGATCAGTTCTGAGAGCGAATAAACATTTTTATTCCGCATTATACCCTTCATCATGCGGGTTCCAATTCCGGCCATGTTCATTTTTGACAAGGTAGTCTTTTCAGGGCCTCTGGGCATCATAAAGCCAAACATTCGTTCGATCAGAGTTTTCTTTACCGGCACACTGGCCTGTTTACGAAGCAGATTCAGCCCCCAAAAGGTAAAGAACAATGTGACCTTACTGCCCATCGAAGCAGCTCCGTTTGCAATGATAAACGCGGCCATTGCCTTGTCAAAGTCATCACTGAAAACCACAATGGTTTTCTGCGGATCGGTCGAAGCGGAAAGCTTTTCTTTTTTAACTTCTTTACATATTGTAGCGGTATACACACCATCCTGAGCGGTAACATCCAGCAGTTGGTTGCCTGTGCTGTGGCACCATCCTTTAATATCTGTGGCAAATCCGTGATCTGTACTCGAAATACTGACAGCCTCTCCGAGCTTCTTTTTGTCCAGCTCTTCTTTTAATCGCATGATCGGGCCGGGACACTGCAAGCCGCATGCATCGATATGAGTAATATTTTCAAGCAACTGCTGGCGGTCATCATTCTGTGAAGAATCGTCTTCACCGGTATCATCTTTCATTTCTTTGGAGTACTCTGCTGACGAAACGGCACTTCCTACAACCGCACAATATGTCTTATAGCCGCCTGTCAGGTTTCGTGCCTTATACCCTTTGGCCAGCAGTATCCTGCAGGCGATGTATCCTCGTAATCCGACCTGGCACGAAATGAGCAGTTCTTTTTCTTTAGGTATCTCATCGAGCCTTCCCCGCAGTTCATCCAGAGGAATATTGACCGCACCGGGGATGGTACCTGCGTGTATTTCGGTCTCGGTCCGTACATCGATCACCATTTGATTTTCCGCTGGATCGATCATATCTTCAACATGACAGATCGGCATGTCAGAGGTAATGACATTGGCGGCGACAAAACCGGCATAGTTGACAGGATCCTTAGCGGACCCGAAAGGCGGAGCATAACAAAGTTCCAGATTCTGAAGATCGAATACGGTCATTTCCGCTCGCAGAGCTACGGCGATCACATCGATCCGTTTGTCCACCCCCTTTGTTCCGACTGCCTGTGCCCCTAAGATCTTTCCACTTTCAGGATCAAACAGAAGCTTAAGACTGATCTGGCTTGCTCCGGGATAGTAGCCTGCGTGATTGGCGGGATGGACATAAATTTTTTCGTAATTGACGCCCTGCCGTTTTAAAGCTTTTTCATTTAGACCTGTAACGGCAATTGCAAGATTAAACACCTTGCATATAGCTGTTCCCTGAGTCTTTTTGTATTTACTTGGGCGTCCAAAAATATTGTCGGCGGCGATTCGGCCCTGTCGGTTAGCAGGTCCTGCAAGAGGAATCAAAGTTGCAGTCTCAGTAACAAAATCGATCACCTCAACAGCATCGCCAACGGCATAAATGTCAGGATCACTTGTTTGCATTTGCTCATTGACCTCGATACCGCCGCGGTCACCGATCTTCAACCCAGCCTGCCTGGCAAGGGTAACTTCCGGCCTGACGCCAACTGCCAGTATAACCAGGTCGCTTTCAATTGACCTGCCGTCGCTTAGGTTCACTTCAAGAGAATCACCTTTTTCATCTATATCTTTAACGCTTACGTTTAGATTCAGATCGACTCCCTGCATGATCAGTTCCTGATGTACCGGTGCTGCCATTTCATGATCGACGGTCCCCATCACCTGTGATTCAAGTTCCACCAACGACACAGCCAGTCCACGTCCTCTTAATGCTTCGGCCATCTCAAGACCGATATATCCGCCGCCCACGACAACAGCACGAGAGCAGTTCTGCTGATCGATGACCGCTTCGATAGCATCCATATCCGGGATCGAGCGGAGTGTAAACACACGCTGAGATTCTATACCCTTCAGCGGAGGCCTGACAGGTTCCGCACCGGGACTGAGCACCAGAACATCATAGGCTTCAGTGTACTCTCTGTTTTCGGTAAGGTCGCGAACTGTAACGTGTTTCTGTTCCGTATCGATGCGTAATACCTCCGAACGCGTCCGAACATCGATCGTAAATCTCTGGTGCATTTTTTCAGGAGTTTGAACCAGCAGGCGGTCACGGTCCTTGATCTCACCGCCAATATGATAGGGCAAGCCGCAATTGGCGAAGGAGATAAATTCTCCCCGCTCGAACATGATTATTTCCGCGTCTTCGCTCAATCTGCGTGCCCGTGCCGCAGCGGATGCCCCGCCTGCCACGCCGCCTACGATGAGAATTCTTTTTTTGTCTGCCATCAGTAACTTCTCCATTATGGGATTTTTATAGTTTACAATTCTTTCGGACGCAGCCCAGCAAGCCCGGCAATTGCGGCGAGAGTATCTTATAATACACGGTTCTGCCCTGTCTTATGCTGGTCAAAAAACCATGACCTTTGAGCAGCCGAAGATGGTCGCAGGTCTGGTTCGGTGAGGTGTCGCATAATTCGGCGATCTGATGCACAGCGAAATCACCCTGCATTAAGATGTCCACAATCTTAAGGCGAACCGGGTGAGCCATCACCTTAAGGCACTCAGCCGCTTTTTCATATTGCTTGTCAGGCAACATTTTCAACCCTGTTTTCATATCAGTTCCTTTCATGTGAGACATCAATATATCGAACTATTTAGATATGTCAATATATAAATATAAAAAAATATCAATAACGTTCCAAGGGCTGCGGATGAAAGCGGACGTGTTTCTACCGTCAGATCAGGTTTTCGCCTGTTGCCATAATATTGACCTTTCCAAGCTTAACGCCTTTTAGAGAAGTAATATTATTGGCTAATTTTTCAATTTCACTGACAGTGCCCTTAAGCATTATTACCTCAAGACAATTGCTATGATCCAGATGCACATGCGTTGAGGCGATTACTTCCAACAAATGATTATGCTGAAGCTCGACGAGCTTTTGTGACAACTTCATCGAATGATGGTCATATATTAAAAATACCCCGGCGACGGCC
>DAOWHR010000208.1 GCA_030641315.1 Anaerohalosphaeraceae bacterium
ATATCGCACCGCCTTTAGGGTCACTAACATACTTGACACCATTATCAATAAAGATATTCATAGGTGTCCTCATGCGGCGTTCCTGACTGAGAAGATAAAATTTTTGGTTGCGCACATCGAATACCTCGATGGCACTTCTGCCAATATCGCATACATATAACTTGCCGTCATCCATTGCTACGCCATACGGCTTAAGTATCATATCTCTGCGTTGGGGCGCACCCCACATGAAACTCTCGAATGAGCTAGGGCCTTTGCCCCCAAGATCCTCGATAGCCGTAAAGGACTTCAGGAACTGAAGGCGTGCCTTTTCTGGCGCAGGAGGGTAGAAAATGACCTCGTCTTTCTCTGCGGTTACAGTTTTCTGGCATCCGGCTAGCATTAGCTGCATTGCAAAGAGAATAATTATCGAAACTGACGATACTGTATTGATATAGTTCTTTTTCATAATAGTATTTCGGCTATAAAGCAGGGTTTTCATAATTGGTTTCACAAATAGCTATTTGCCGCCATCTTCGGAGGTTTCACAAGACGCTTTTGCCAATTGACTGTAGGTACTCTTAATATGGTCAGGAGGCACCAAAGATGCCATATTAACTATGTAATTGGCAACATAGACCCGCAACGGACAACTGCATAACCGTCTATTTAAACCTTTAACTGTCTTTTTGCATTGCTCCGGGTCACTATAACAACAATTCCCCTTGCAGGTCAACAACTCTTGTAACGTGACGTTGGGGACCTGTGTAAATTGCTTGAAATCAGTTCTGTAGCAGGCGAAGTCAGTAGGACAATCAAGAGATGCCATAATCTCCCTGGCCTGTTTTAATCGACTCTTGCTCATGACAGAACATCCTTGAATGCATGGAACCTGTCTCACAACTCATTGCTGTTGAGAGTAATGATTGAAACCGGCTCTCGGTCGTTGTCGTAATCCTTCAGAAAACCTGTAAAAATGGTCCGCCGAACAGTTTGATGCTCAACGGACCATGTTGTTTAACTAATTAACCACTGTCAAAACTGCTGATTATTTCTCATGGCAGACACGGCAGAGAGCACCACCGTTGGGACCGTGGAAGTAGTCATAGCCGCGAAGCAGATTTTCGCCTACACCTGACGTATGGACGTCGTGACAGGTTGTACACTGAACTTTGCCAGCTGGGTCAAGCATATCGTCAGCAATCGAACCGCCAAGACCACTGTCTTCTGTCGGGTTCTTCAGACCGCCGTCATCGAGAGCGAGCTGCTCATCGTATACGAAAGAGATCGGGTGAGAATTACTCAGGTCTTCCCATGCTGTCGGGGCGAAGTTTACCGGATTGCCGTCATCGTCAACAATTGGTGAACCTGTGTCATAGTCAATCTTAGTATGTGTACCAATGTATGTATGACCGTTTGAACCATCATGGCAGCTCATACAGAGTTTTGACGCGCCATCAGGCTCTTCGGCTGTTACAGCATCCATTGAGGTGGATGTATACATCTTGCCAGCGAAAGACTTCATCGTCTCAGAACCATTCCACAGCGGTACACCAACCAGAGCTTCGGCATTATGCGGTGTATGACAGCTGTCACAACCATAATCAGAGTGAGCTGCGTATGCACCAACCACAAGGACACAAACAAATGCGGCGACTACCAATACCATTTTTTTCATTTCAGTTGTCATCTTTGACGCCTCCATTAATAAAATTCTTTGAATACAGTTTCTGTTTTAACATTAACACACTACTACATTGCAAATACCCTGCCAAAATCCCAAAAAGCCATACCGAAAGCTATTTAGTGTCTCTTTCTCATGTAAAGCCTCTACTAAAAAGCAGTTACATGAAAACAATATTCTCACTCTCTCTCTTTTTAAAATATGCGGCAGGACACTTGTTCTCACTTTCAAGAATATGCCCTGCCGCTGCTTCTCATCATTGGGAATCATTTGACCTTGACTTAGGTGTGGTCTGCGGCACGGTAAATGTTCTATATGCCGGAAAATACTTTGCCAAAGCAATCTACACTGCTATTATATTAACATGCTTTATTACATAAAAATAACCATCTTGATAATAGCAGGCCCGCTCTTTCTGATTGCCGCTGCCGCCCACATTGTCGTCAAAATTAAAATGCGTCCTAAAGCAGACTCTGATCTGGACGACTGCTGCTGCGAGTTTGAGCATCTAAACCATGACGTGGCAAGATATGAAAAATTCTCACGCATAACATACATTACAGCGATCATAGCGATAATCCTGCTGTTCTTATCAATTGCTGTGTAACCATCAATTAGCCGCTGCTTCCGAAAATAGTAATTTTTCCCTTATTTTTTCTTGCAATACCTTCTGGTTGAATGTAGTGTAAGCGTCAGTTTGCCGGGAGTGCTTTTCCGGCTCTTTTTATTGGTACTTATCACAACTGAAAAAGAACAATCAGTGTTTTTTTCACTGTTACAGGGCGATTAGCTCAGTTGGCAGAGCAGCTGACTCTTAATCAGCGGGTCGTGGGTTCGAATCCCCCATCGCCCATTAAAAAACGCGGTAATGCTATCATTATCGCGTTTTTTTTTGTTCGCCCGTGTTCGCTGGGGTTCGTTGCTTGGCGCATGTTTGTCCAGTATGTGTCAAGTCATTTTCAATAACATTCTCATCACAGGTGCCGGTCTTGAATGCTTTTTGCCTTTCCTTGTTCGGTTGTGACAGCTCATGATTAGCGACAATCATTCTCACCTTCCGGCGACAGATAAAAGTTACGGATAATAGTCAGATACAATGAACTATCGATAACGTAAGATATCTTTGCGACGATAACGACAATAATAACATTGACGATGATGGTCTGCCGTAATTGGTAATCCACGTATATCAGACTGATTCATCGTCGAAGTTGCCCGCACCTTGAAGTGGTATTGAGAAAATGTGAAAAATATTGACATATGTAGCTTGGCGCAGGTCGTTCCATGTCAGTTAGATATCTTATCTGGCTATAAAACTTGAATAAATCACAAAAATTACAATTTTTGCTTCGTATTTTCGGACGTTTTTGGAATATCCTTTACAAAGACGAATCATAATCTGAATTCAAACCTTAATAAAGGTAGATGTGGAAGCAGGTGATTAGTTGAGAGAAGACAGAGAAAAGAACCAGGAGTTTTTGGCCCTACTAATGCGTCAGCAAAGGCGGATTTATGGTTTTATTGCTTCTTTGGTGATCAATGCGGCAGATGCCGATGATATTATGCAGGATACCGTTTCGCTGATGTGGGACAAGTTTGACAGTTTTGAACCTGACACAAATTTTGCCGCATGGGGTATCCAGATCGCACGTTATAAAATACTTAAGCACCGTCGAGACAAGGCCAAGGAGAATTGCCAGTTTACCGATGAGGCGTTTATTCAAATAATGGAACGCACTCCCTCTGTCGTAAATGGTATGTCTGACCGAATTACCGCTTTACAGAGTTGTCTTGATAAACTGCCGGACAGGGATCGCAACATTGTTGAAATGCGTTACGAGCAGGATATTTCCCCGAAGGACATCGCCAGCAGTATCGGCAAGGCAGTTGACACTGTTTATTAAGGCTCTGGCGCGGACCCATCATGCTCTGCAGAAGTGTGTTCAGAATACTATAAAGGCCTGGGAGATGGCTAAATGAATGAAAAAATGGATTTCATCGCACTTAATAGACTCATTCTCGCGTCGATCGACGGTACGATCAGCAGTGAAGATTTTTCTCGTCTTGACAAAATGATCGCCAGCAACCCGGCCATCGCCGATCACTATGCCGAGTTTATGAGTATATATGTTGCTTTGCGAGAACCCGGGGAAGTGGCAACATCATTTACCAGCATGAGCAATCAGGTAGAAATGAACGGCGAACTTGATCTTGACTTGTGGCGGGCACTGGCAGCGAGTGAGAAAACCGCTATCACCGTCGAGGTTGAACGTGCTAAAGAGCCTGAATTGCAGTTAGTGGGAAACAGGAGATCAGTCGAACGCCAGCGGGTGATATCGAAACTCAGTTTAGCTATGGCTATTCTTTCCAGTGCGGCATTGATATTCCTGCTTGTTTTGATATGGCTGGTCCCGGTCAAAGGCCCTGTGATCGCAACACTGACAGATTCGATGGACGCGATGTGGGAGGGAAGCGACGAAATAGCGAATGAAACCGAATTGCGAGCGGGCAGAATGAAACTTATCCGCGGTTTCGCAGAGATCGAGATGTATGACGGGGCCGTTGTAACTTTACAGGCGCCAACTGAGATAGAACTTGAAGGCCCCAACCGGTTAATGCTGCTCGTCGGTAAGATCAGTGCGTTTGTGCCTGAAATCGCGGTAGGCTTTGTTGTTCGCACGCATGGCGTTTCGATAGTTGATTACGGAACAGAATTCGGCGTTACAGCAGATTCGAGAGGGAACGTTGAGGCGCATGTTTTCAAGGGAGAAGTTGAAATGCGGCTGGGTAATGATCCACTCGTATTCGACGTTTCAGAGCGGGTAACGCAAGGACAGGCGAAGCAAAAGGCTGTTGGAGGAAATATAATTCAGCCAGCCCCGTTTGCCAACTCGAAATTTATACGCAAAATATCATCGCAAGATAATTTCACATGGAATGGGCAGGACGTCAAACTTGCTGACATTATAGGCGGTGGTAACGGTTTTGGGACAGGAAAGGCCAATTGGGGCATTGATATCCAGACCGGCAGGCAGATAAAGATCGATAGCACGAATTTTGGTTTTTCTGGAAGCGGACGTTATAATTTTGCTTCAAATCCCTTTGTTGACGGTGTGTTCATTCCGGACGGCGGCAATGGTCCTGTACGAATCAGTTCTACCGGATTATATTTCACCCAGTGCCCGGATACCAACGGGACCGCTGTTGGTAATTTTTTAAATGGTGCATGGCACAACCACATTGAAGATAAGCCTTCTCATATGCTGAGACTGGGCGGCAGAACCTTTGAAAAAGCCGGACAAGCATTTTTCATGCACGCAAACAAGGGGATAACATTCGATCTTGACGCGATACGTAACAATATTCATGGTGTTCATATCAACAGTTTCAAAGCTTTGGCGGGTGTATCAGACACTGTTCTGGAGATATGGCCTGAATCGTCACGAACTGATTTCTGGGTACTTGTTGACGGGCAGTTAAAGCTTGAGCAAATTGATGTCAAGCCTGATGATATTTCTTTTATTATAGATATTCCACTGACCGATCAGGATCGTTTCCTGACCATAATAACAACTGACAGCGGCGATGAATATGGCACGAGCAGGGACTGGGCGATGTTCGCTGAGCCGGTTCTGGAGCTTGAGTTGGAATAAGGTTTACGAAAAAGCTATAGATATCAACAGGGATTAATAAAGCGAGAAAAGTATTGGGTGTTTCAGGTGAATCTGAGCATCTGAAGAAAAGTAATTAGAGGTGAGCCAGCGGCAAACTTTGTCGAGTAGACGCTGGCCCACCCGGTGGGTTGTTGGGGTTTTTGTGCGCCCCAACAGACGCCGTTTTTATTATAGCAGAAAAAATCGGAAAGGTAAAGATGAGATTAAAAAAGGGATTTACTCTGATCGAATTGCTCGTTGTAATTTCTATCATAGCACTGCTGCTCGCGATACTGATGCCTGCGCTTGGCGCTGTCAAGGAGCGAGCCAGGTCCGTTGTATGCAGGGCTAACCTGCACCAGTGGGGGCTGTGTTACCAGCTTTACTCAAGTGACTGGGATCAACTCCCAACATTTGTAGGCGGTACAGTCGGGCAGACGACTTATATGGAATCTTTGCGAGATTATTACGACGACATTAATAAGATGCGAACATGTTCGTCGGCGACCAAGGTCGCGGAAAAAGGCTGGACAGCATGGGACGGTTCCAACAACATACCGGGTCAGGCAGATAAAGCATGGTATGTTGATGGCGCACAGGCTACATGGGTTGCAGCTGACGACTGGGGAGTGGGAAGCTTCGGAGAAAATTCATGGATACGCGAAACCGTTACTAACAGGCCTGAGCCATGGGGCAGTCTTACCGCAATGACACGCCCATCGGAAGTTCCCCTGATCCTGGACGCAAGGTGGAACAATGCATGGCCGACTGATGACAGGCTCGCAGAGGTAGGCAGTGAAACATCGCTATTCAACATTGGCAACTGGTCAAGCATGTCTTGTTTCGCGATGAGACGACATGCTGACGGCGTCAATGCGGCTATGGCGGATATGTCCGCCATACCAGTTGACGCAGAGGAACTGTGGACACTGAAATGGCACAGAAATTTTAAAAAGACTAATGACGTAGATATGCCGTGGCTGGATTGGTAGATCAAAATAAGTGTATAACAGCAGTATCGCGTTGATACTGCGATTAATGTTTTTTTAATTTGTTTGAAGGAGAAGCATGATGAAGAAGTTAATGTTTGTGTTGAGTTGTGTGATGCTGTTGGCTGTCGGAGCCAACGCCGCGTTAATTACCAATGGCGATTTTGAAACGGGCGATAACTGGAACTCCAAAGCATCTACGACACAACCAGTCGGTTGGTACAGTCCCATGTGTGAAGCGGCAATTAATGGTCACTATGGAGAGTCGATCACTAATCTTAGCGACAGGCCGGCTCTGATGAAGTCCGCAGGGACTGCTGACAATTACTATCAGCAGGTTCTCTCTGGTGTTGATGCCGGGACAATCGGCTCATACACTGTTGGATTTGATTACGGAGTTCGTCATCACTCCAGTTATGCTACGCAGCCCGGTGATAGTTACACCCTTCGGGTCTCGCTTTGGGATACGAGTGCGAATACTGAACTGGCGTGGACGAGTGTTGAGATACTGTATCCGGATGGCGGCGGATCAGACAACAACTTTCTGACTTCGATCTCAGAGGCTCTGACATACGACAACAGCGGTCTTGCTGGTAACGAGTTGGCACTGCGGTTTACAAATACTACTCCTAACCTCGGCGGCGATATCGGCCACAAGACGATAATGTTCGATAATGTTACTATTGTTCCTGAGCCGGCAACAATGGCTCTTCTTGCTCTGGGTGGGTTGATGCTTCGTAGAAAACGCTAATTGGGCAAGCTATGATAGATGGTTATGGCACTTTGAGGTAAGATGTCCAAATCGTTTGACGGGTTCTCGCAAGGTATTGCAGGTAATTAACCGCCTGCAATACCTTGTATTACTGCTGGATTTTGGGGTTTTCATTACAGAACTTTTCAGACAACTGCAATAAGGCCTTAACTTATGGTGGTGTCTTGGCGAACGTAGTGTTGTGCATGATGATGTAATGTATAGCGGTAATGCCTTGCGCGGGTTGTTAGGTGTTTACGAACAAAATCTTAAATACTGGAGATTGTAAAAATGAAAAAAATACTGTTTGTAGTGAGTTGTGCGATGCTGTTGGCTGTCGGAGCCAAC
>DAOWHR010000084.1 GCA_030641315.1 Anaerohalosphaeraceae bacterium
CAGGAAGCGATTGACAACAGCATAAATGGTTCGACTATCGTCGTCGCACCGGGAATATACCTTGAAAGCAGAATTCAATATAAAGGCAAAGCAATAACACTTCGAAGTACGGACCCGACTGATTGGAATGTTGTTAAAAGCACGGTAATTGATGCGGAATTTAATAGCAGTTGCTTTGTTTTCGATGCCCGTGAAGACCGCCACAGCATTCTTGAAGGATTTACTATTACCCACGGCAGAGGTGGAGGATCGTTAGGTTTTGCTCTCAGTAGCTGTGAACATTTTAACTACAATTACCCCGGAGGAGGGATTTTATGTTATTATACTTCGCCTACTATCAGATACTGTAATATTACAAGAAATGGCTTAGAATTATCTAGGTTCACAAGTGACGTTGGTGCAGGAATTGCAATTATTGGAGACTCTAACGCGACTGTTTCAAATTGTTTTATTACTAATAATTATTCATCTTATCAGGCTGGTGGTGTTTTTGTCAGTAGTTGTAGGGGCAATGAATTAGAGAGCAAGCCGATATTTACAAACTGTACCATCGCATATAACGATACTGACTCAGGCGGCAGAAGTTTTCAGGCTTATATTAAAAATAGTAATACGACTTTAGAAAACTGCATCATTCACGGTAGCTCTTCTGAAGATGTTATTCTAAACGATCTTTCACAATTGAGCTATTGCTGTACCAGAATGGTTTCTGATTATGATGGCAACATTATTGACCACACAGCAACTAGCAACATAAGTGGCGACCCGATGTTCCTTAAACCTATCCAATCATTATATCCGGAGATTGAAGGTGATTATCATTTAATGTTTGATTCACCCTGCATCAACGCGGGAAATCCACTGGATCTGCTTACAGATTCGACTGATATTGACGGTAACCAAAGAGTTATTGCTGGTCGCATTGATATTGGTGCAGACGAAGTAGTACCACGAATCACTGTCAGCAATATTGATTCGTATACGATCTGGGCATCAGGTTCGACCCATAATATCAAATGGCAAAGTCACATTTTCACAGGCAATGTTGATGTTCTGTTCTCTGACGATACAGGTTCGACATGGCAAACGATTGCGGAAGATATTGCAAACACCGGATCGATGAGTTGGCTTGTTCCTGAAACAATCGACTCCGACCAGTGCGTTATAAAAGTAATGGCCTCTGATTACGATGAACCCATAGAATATGTCGACAGCGGCATATTTTCTATCCACCCAAGTCCACCTGACTCACCAATAAACTCTCCCTGGCAGACTCTTGGCAGAGGCTCTGACCGTACCGCACAGGCTTCTGCGGTTGCTCCGGAACTAGGCTGCGTTAAATGGAGTTATAACACACAGGGACAGATCAACCAGTCCGTTACCATCGGTGCCAATAACAACATTCACATCCCTTGCCAAGACGGCATACTCTACACCATCGACCCCAACGGCACTGGCGTATGGACCTATGACGCAGGCTCAGAGATAACAAGCTCACCAACAGTGGGCCCCGACGGCACAGTATACTTCGGCACCCGTAACGGCAGACTCCACGCAGTAGACAAAAACGGATCCGCTCGCTGGACTCACTCGACCGATGCAATGATCTTCGCTACTCCAGCGGTAGACACTGACGGCAACGTATTCGTCGGCTCACAGAACGGCTCTGTATACGCCTTTGCTTCCGATGGCAGCGACCTCTGGAGCTTCGCCACGCAGGGCCCCGGCCAATTGCCCGGCGCCGTCCTCGCCTCACCGTCGATTGGCCCAGACGGCACCGTTTACATAGGCGGCCTCTACGACCCAACGCTCTACGCCCTGAACCCAAATAACGGTACCATAAAATGGACCGCCTCATTCCCCGAAGGAACAGGCTTTTTCGTCTCACCAGTCATTGCCGATGATGGCACGATATACGTTTCCCTGATTGACAGTGCCAACCTGTATGCCATCGACCCCGTAGATGGCCAGTTAATTGACACTATCGACCTGCTCGACATCCCGGCAATAACCGACCCTGCGACAAGCGAAGATTACCTAGACAAGTTCCCCGACGCACAATGCTTCACAGAACCTGCAATTGCAACCGATGGAACGATCTATATCAGTCTTTCCGATCCGTATCTAAGGGCGATCAATCCCGATGGTTCATTAAAATGGGCAACACGTCTCGGCATGGCAGGGGGCTTTACTTTAGCCGTCGGCAATGACGGCCTGATATATGCTGCATCCGATGACCGTACTCTCTATGTTGTCAGCCCGGACGGCCAACTTCTTTCCGTATTCACCGGCGACAGGTTCCTGTCCTTCCCCGTGATCGCTGCCGATGGAACCATCTACCTGTCCGATGCAGACAATACAGTTTGGGCAATAGGCACACTACCGTGCGATGAAGATAAAGTCAACCTCCATCGCATTGAAGATCTCTCAGCAGATGGCATAGTGAATCTTGTCGACCTCAGCCTCCTCGCCGCCGACTGGCTTGCCTGCAACGAGCCCGGCTATCAGGCAGGATGTAATTACAACGGAATAGAACCACGCTACTTGACTGGCGACATAGACAGAGATATCTACGTCAATTTTGAAGATTTGCAAATGATGGCAATAAACTGGCTTAATGCGGATTAACATTTAAGGACTTATAAAATGAAAAATACTTTACCTAAGAAAGACTTTGTAGTGCTCTGCCTTTGTGTGGCGTTTTTGATCCTCAGCTTAGGAGCTATAGGCACCACAGGCCGAAACCACGCAAAATCCATCATCTGCCAAACCAACCTCAAACAACTCGCTAACGCCTCAATAATGTTCGCAAACGATAACGATGGCAAACTATTCGAATATAACTTTGGTGGTGGTTTGTGGATGACACCGATCGCCGAGTATATCGGCAATATGGATAACGTCAGGCACTGCCCGTCAACTTACATAAGAAAAGATTTTAATGAAAGTAGTTCATACTTATGGGGTAGTTCGAAACAAGCCTGGATGTGGAACTGGGGGACAACAGATCCCGAGCATGGCAGTTACGGGCTAAACTCATGGCTTTTTTCCTTCCAAAATCCACCATCTGATAGCAGATATTTCCATAATATGTCCAATGTGCAGTTTCCGGCAACCACACCTATTTTTGCTGATTCGCTATGGATAGATTCAGGCCCAAAAGATACGGATATATGTCCGGCTACTCTAAGTCTTGATGGCAATCCTAACTCTGGCGGCAGAATGAGCATGCACCTTATGAACCGTCATTACGGCATAACCAACGTCGCATTCACTGACGGCCACTCTGGCCCCGTCGAACTAAAGGAACTATGGTCGCTGACATGGTGCAATAGCTGGAACATCCAGCACAACATGACAAGAGAAGACGGCTCACCGATCTACCCCGAACAATAAAGCTCACCAGGCAAAACACACATCGCCAACCAAATAATTAAGAAAGGGCAGTTTGGCCTTTGGTTCAGCTCAAACTGCCCTTTATATTTCATTCTTATCATTTGCTGCCGTTGCGAATCAGTCTTGCGTCTATCCAGTCGGCGTGGTCATTATCAGTGCCGTCGTCTAGATCACTCAGGACGAGGCGAAGTTGTTTTACTCCTTTTATATTCAGTTCCATCAGTTGTTTGATATTCTCGCCCGTCATTTCGGGGCTTTCGAAAATAAGTTTACCGTCGGCGAATACACGGAACATTACGCTCCCTTTGTCGCCAACCTCATCGTCCATGCCTACGTGCCCCGAGAGTCGGTCGAAGCTGCCGTCAATGTCGTACACCAGCTCACAGTTTGCTTTAACGCCGACACCCTTTTCGTATGTCTGGCCGTTCACGGTGATGGTTTTGCCTGTCACGGAGGTGTCGTTTTTGTATGTGCCTTTTGCTGACGCTGGTTTGATGTCACTCAGGTAGACAACTTCATCGGCTAACGGGGCAGCGTTCATGTCCCTGGTTACGTTGAACTCGGCAGCCGAAGCGAACTTGTTGCCATGGAGTTCGCTTAGTATCTTTACCCTGACGAATTCGCACCAGACTACGGGGAAGTTTACGGTTTGCATACCTTCGATCTTTTCAAAGGCGCCTTTGTAGACTGGCGCGCCGAACTTTTCGGGAGTACGGCTGGCATAGATCTCAAAATCCTTTATCGCACCGTTGCCGAGGTTCTTCCGCGCCATGTACTGGAAGCCGTTAACTGAGTACAGGCCGTTAAGGGCGATGTCTATGGTATATGGGTGCTCGGTAACGTCGGTGCCGGGGTTCTTGCTGTAGTTTGAGTGCCAGTTTGTTTCGGGGGTTCCGTCGAAGGCGCTGTTGATGGAGCGGCCCTGCTGGGAATTAGTGGTTACGGTGAACTCCGACGGGTCCAGTTCGGGGGTGATCTTCGGTGTCGGATAGGCTGGCGATGCCGCAATGGTCAGGTTTTCGTCTATGTCGATGTGGATGGATGTTTGTTTGTCGGTTGACATGCGGCGAAGTTTTATGTGAACGATGCCGCGACGGTCGGACTGGTCATAGTACCAGCCTGCGATCATGTTGTCGAATGCGTTTGGTTCGGTCAGTTCGAGTACGGTGCGCCCGTCCTGCTGGATGGCCAGTGGTTTCAGCTCACAGTGAACCGTAAACTGGTAAACGCGTGAGGAGAGTTTGCCGTCGAATTCGCCCATGCTTTTGCCGACGGTGATGTCGATGTCGCCTGCTTTAGATTCGGGTGCGGTGACTGCGATGGTTTGTGTCGCGAATTCTCCCTGCTGGTATTGGCGGGTGATGCCGTCATCTTCGTACATGGAAAATTGCGATCGGCCGTGCGGGTAGATGTCGAAGGTTAGCGGGTCCTTTGGCTTTTGGTTGTTGAAGAGCATTTCGGGGTACATCGGGATTATGGCGCCTGCTTTTACAAGAATCGGGAGTTTGTCGATGGTGACCGGGTAGGCATCGATGGTCATCGGGCCATAAAGTCTCCTGCCGTCCCAGTAGTCGATCCAGCGGCCTTCGGGCAGGTAAATATCTTCTTTACGCCAGCCTTTGTTGATATTCATGCTCGTATAGACCGGTGCGACCAACAGCCAGTCGCCCAGCATGTACTGGTACTGGGTGGATGTGTCCCATGTCCTTTTGTCTTCGGGGAAGTTCCAGACCATTCCGCGGACTATAGGTGCCCCGGTATCATAAGCCTCTTTCGTATACTTGTACATATACGGCGTCATTCGCATTTTGAGTTTCAGGTACTTACGGTTGATCGAGCGGTATGGTTCGTCGTAGGACCATGGACTTTTGCTGATGTTACTCCAGCCGTTCATCGCGTAGAGGACCGGCGTAAAGCACTTCCACTGAAGGTCGCGTGTGTATGTTTCGCTGCTGCCACCGAAGATGCCGTCAACGTCTGTTGTCGCATAAGCCTGCCCGGACATGCCCGAGCCGATCAGTGTCGGGATGTGGTAGCGGATAAGGTCCCATGAGCCGTACTGGTCGCCCGTCCAGCAGATGGAGTAGCGTTGTGTGCCCGCCCATCCCTGTACGGTCCAGACAAACCCGCGTGTTTCGGAATTTGAGACGAGAGATTCCCATGCCTGTTTGTTTGCGTCCAGTGAGAATTGATAGGCAGGACCTGACCAGGCGACGTCGAGCTTTTGCAGTCTTGTCCCTGCGGTTCCCACTTCCCATTTTGTTTTGGCAAGGCCTTTTTCGGTCCATAAGCCGGTGTAGAAACCAAGGTCCGCAAGCGAGCTTACGACGCGAGGCAGTTCAACGTAGCCGCAGCCGTAGCCGTCGTTGACCAGCAGCCACCCGCCTGGCATGTCGTGCTTGCGGTATTGTTCGGCAACGCGGTCAATGCAGTCTGGGGTGATCTCAACAAAGTTGCCGTTTTCGTCTTTGAGAGGTTCCTTTGTTTTTTTGTCGCGTGTCATGAAGGCGTCTGCTTCACCGAGTTCCAGGGCCCATATCGGCACGAAGTTGGCCCGGCCGGTGAATTGGGTGTAGAGATCGACTACCCTGTTGAAGGAATCCCCGACGAAGTAGTATGCGTCGAAGCGGTTTTCGTTGTGCTCAAGGCGGATGGACTCGTTGCCCGTGAAGTCATAGGAACCTGTCGAGAAAGTATTTCGCAAAACTCCGTAGCCATTGTTGCTCAGATAAAACGGGGCGGGGTTCGGGTGACCGCCTTCGTTCCAGTTGCCGTCGGCTTTGATGTCAATTTTGACGCCCTTGTGAGAGAAGTAACCGTTTTGCTGGCCGCCCCCGTAGTACATTTCGTCCAGGCTGGTGCTTAGCGTTTGAATTGTTTTGTCGCCGAATTGCATAGGTGAAAGCTCTTTGAAAATCGTATTGTCTTTGATGTCCAAAAGTTCAAGGCGACAATCTTCTTTTTGCAGGCTAAGGATCAGCTTGTCAGTTGTAAACTCGATCTGGCTGTCAGTCTCTTCGACAGTGATCTTCGAGCCGCTGCGTGTGTGGTTGATGACGATCTGAGCTTTTTCAGGGTCGTTGAGGGGGTCGGCGAATTGGCCCTTCAGGGCAGCGCTTACTCTAAATACATCAGGGCCGTAGAATATTACGCGTATTTTGTATTCATTATCTGTCTCGACGGAAAATTCCTGTATTGTCTGGTTTTGGGAGAACTTGATGACAGAGCCGGGACTCTGACCAGACTGCTGTTCTTCGGGTTGCTCGGCATAAGCGTGCGAAAATGAGAATACAAACAGGATCGTTAAAATAAACCTGGATAATGTGCTGAGTTGAGAGAATATGCCTTTAACCATGATTCTTTTCCAATCGATAGGGTAAGCGAAAAACACTCTGCTGCGCAGCAGGGTTCATGTGCAGCAGAATATCAACTCTGCACTAAAATATCAAGCGATAGTTGTTAGACAGTTTGAAATTGAAGTTGATCGATGGCATTTAGCAATAGTCAGGATTGAAATATGGGCAGTTTGCCCTTGGTTGAGGTCAAACTGCCCATATTGTTATCAGTGCGACAGGTGTAATCCTGTTACATTGTGTTTAATCAGTCACAATCGCCGTCGCCGCATTGCAGCCATTCGTTTGCCAGTACCGCCAGGTCTGCCATATCCACGAAGCAGTCCCCGTTTAGATCTGCCGTTAATGTGCAGGCATAGTCGGACAGTGTTATTGTACCCTGATCGAATGGGATCCATTTTACGCCTTCTGTAAAGAGGCTGTTGATGTGTACCATTTCGCCGTCAACCTGTACGTAGAGATTTATGTCACCGATGATGAGTCTGCTGTTCGGTTTGATCTTTAGTCCGTTAAGTCCGCCGCTGCCATACAGGTAAAGTGCTTCATTGCCGCCAGCCCGGTTGCCGTTGTCGATAAGGTCGGTCAGTGTGAGCGTTGTCGATGAAAGGCTGCCGCCAAGTTTGAGTTGTGCGAATACGAAGTTGTTCTCTGTCGCTCCGTTTGTGTCGAGGTCCTGGCCTGCGACTTCGAAAATAATGTTGCGACCTGTCATTGACAGCAATGCGCCGTCGGTATCGAAGGCTGCGGCGTCGGTGAGGTTGTAAACGAAATCACCGCCGATGGTAAGACTTGAACCTTCGACAGCGGAGAGTCTGCATGGAGCGTTCAAATTGAGATCACCATTAACAGACATGTTTGAATCAGGACCGTTAAGTTCGAATTTCGTATAGTTGTGGATGCTGAGATTGTCACCAAATAACATCTGTGCGCCGCTGCCAATGAGCATCTTTAGTACTGAAGTCGGGTGAGTGGGACCATACAGATCGCCAACTCCTGAAAGATCGATGACACCCTGATCGGTCGCTGAAATTATCTGGGTTCTGTAACTATTTCCCCAAGCCGCATTCAGTGACGTTAGCGAAGACAGGTCAAACAGGGTCCCGGCACCGTTGGCAGAAAACAGCGTATAGTTGCCGCCGGTAGTGGCTGCGTAACTTGTAGCTGTAAGATCACCATAGGCAGCTCCAAACTGCTGGCCGCCAGTTAGAGCGATTCGTGA
>DAOWHR010000037.1 GCA_030641315.1 Anaerohalosphaeraceae bacterium
CGTCTCGAAGGATATCGCGTTTTATTGTTGAACATCGTCAAAATCAGCCGATAAGAACAACAGGACAACTTGCCGCAGTGGTGTGCCGGTCACTGAATTTGCCAGCTACCGGTCGCAAGTGGAAGATACATCCGGCGACGAGAACTTTTCAGGCTTTGAGGATCGTGGTTAACGATGAACTTGGCAGTGTCGAAAGACTTTTGGAGATAGCGACGGGCGTTGTCAAGGCAGGCGGGTATATCGCTATCATCAGTTTTCACAGTCTTGAGGATCGGATAGTAAAAGAAGATTTTAAACGAAAAAAGAGCGAGGGGCTCTATGAGCTGTTGACTAAGAAGCCTCTAGTGGCTGACAGGGAAGAGATCGCAGTTAATCCCAGAGCCAGAAGTGCTAAACTTAGAATAGCAAGGCGGAAATGTACCCTTTAGGGTAGTAAATTCCCGCGAGTAAAATCGTAACTTACGGAAGTGCCCTGATCTAGCCGCGCAGAAACGGGAAATTTCAATCGTTATCAGTATAGAATGGTCAAAAAGGGAGTTTTGAGAGATGACCTCTGACGCAAAAATTGGACTAATACTTGGCTTGGCATTTATTGTACTGATAGCTTTTCTTCTTACTGGTCTGCCGACGATCTTTAACGGCAGCGCGGCCGGAGGAGGAATCAGGACAACCATACCGGCGGCTGGAGCAAGCGTTGTGCTTGACGATCTGGCGGAAAATGCATATTTAGCAATTCAAGGTATAGACGATGATGTCGAACAGCGTCAGGTAGATATTGACGATGTCGCGGCAGGTGATGCCAGGTTCGTGGGATCAGATGGTGTTGCCAGCGGTGCAGCAACAGGCGGCAGCGGGCGGGTGAACCATCCGATGGGCAGGGCTGAGAAGACGTATATTGTTAAAGGCGGAGACAACCTTGCTACGATCGCCAAGAAAGTTTACGGGCCGGAAGAGGGAAACAGATTTGCAGTCATAAATAAATTGTTTGAGGCAAACAGGAATACAATGTCGTCTGCAGATGATGTCCAAATCGGGCAAAAACTTGTGATACCGTCTCTGACAGTTAATACAACTGCTGTAACTCCTACAACTGTGCGTGAGGCAGAAGATGCTGGAATATTTACCCGCGTCCGAAGCGCATTTGGAAATGTTGTTAACAGGGGCGAGCCGAATGTTTATGTTGTCAAGGCTGGCGAGTCTCTTTGGGAAATAGCCAGTAAGCAACTTGGCGACGGCAGCCGTTATAAGGAAATAGTAAAGCTGAACAGGTCTTCTGTCGAAGGTAACGGTGATGTTGTAGGTGCGGGAGTGAAGCTTGTGCTGCCTGTTCATTAGAGCAATTGTAATACTATTAGTTATATTTTATGTCCGTTCGAGTATCTTACATTGGCGTTTTCCATGTCCCGTCCACGTTTTATTCTAATGATATTCTTCGCTACGGCGGTGATGATATTGACGGCGTGGCTGCGTATATCTTCAAGTCGAATTTTCTACCAATATCGAGGCGCTACCGTTGCGCGTGAACTTCTCGAACAGCAGCTTGGCGAGAAGCAGGTGGAGGTTTACAGACTAACGAATCCTGAGGTGATATCCGAAAGCAGCGACGTTTCGGACGGTTCAGGCACAGATGCTGAGGGTACTGAATGAGAAAGTCATGGATCTTCAGCGTATCGGGTATTTTTCTTGGAGTTGTGTTTGTTCTGCTTGTGGTACGTGTGTTCTGGCTGCAGCAGTTTCAGGCAGAGACATATCGTGACAATTCCCGACTTCAACAGCATACAGTTATTATCGATCCTCCGCGGCGCGGAATCATAATCGACGGGAAGAGGAGAGTTGCGGCTGCGAGCAATAAGGTCAATGTTGTTTTCGCCGAGCCTGGCGCTCTTAGGGATGTCGACACCGCTAAAAGTGTTTCGATCACCCTGCAGAACATTCTCGATATGCCGGGTCACGAGATATGCCGTGCTATCTTTGAAAGCCATAATTCCGGGTATGTCAGAATAAAGTCCGGTATAACTCCTGAGCAGCGAAAGCAGATAGTGGAGGCCAGGAGTGAGGGCAAGCTGAAAGGTGTTGGTGTGCAGACACAATGGGTGCGGCATTATCCGATGGGGCAGCTTATGGGGCACCTGGTGGGTTTTGTAGACTCCGAAAGCATCGGTAAGGCCGGAGTTGAGATGAAGTATGATGAGGTTCTTAAGGGAAGCGAGGGCAAGGATGTCCTTGTTGTAGACGTCGCCCGAAAGCCGATAGGCGCCGAGGGTCCGGGGAGCAAGGCCATAGACGGCAGCGGTTTGATCCTTACAATCGATTCGGCAATTCAACAATTTGTTCGTGAAGAGCTGATCGCTCAGTATAAGAAGCATGAGGCGGAGTCGGCAGTTGCGATCGTTATGGATCCGTGGACGGGGGGGATACTGGCGATGGTTTCTGTGCCGGACTACGATCCTGAGAATATCAAGTCTGAAGATATTAAGAATACTTTGCGCAACAGATGTTTGACAGACCCTTTTGAGCCGGGCAGTATTTTTAAGCCGATCATAGCGGCGATCGCTCTTGATGTTGGGTCGATCGGTTACACTGATCAAATATATTGCGAAAAGGGTGATTACCGCGGTAAAGGCTTCGGCCGGATCGGGGAGTGGGACAACCATCAGTTCGGGAACATGACGGTTCGTGATATCCTTGCTGAGTCGAGTAATATCGGAATGGCGAAGATCGGGCAGAAGATGGGCAAGAAGAAGATGTACGACGGTGTTAAGCTGTTCGGCTTCGGGCGTAAAACCGGTATCGATCTGCCTGGTGAGGACGCGGGTGTTGTTCGTGATCCTGGTAAGTGGGACGGCTATAGTGTTACGCGTATTCCTTTCGGCCATGAGATCAGTGTGACGGCGATGCAGATCGCGAGGGCATATTGCGTTATGGCAAACGGCGGGCGAATGGTAAAGCCGCATATCGTTAAGGGTGTGGTCGATGCTGCGAATAATGTTCAACAGATCAACGGTCAG
>DAOWHR010000415.1 GCA_030641315.1 Anaerohalosphaeraceae bacterium
ATTGTACCACCTGGCGGAGCAATAATGTACCACCGACTCACTGTATAGCCGAGACCGTCCCGGCTGTCAACATTCAATTCTGACCAGTTCTTTTCTTCTGTCTGGCTAAGCGTTTACGGCTCTGCTCCAGGCGATAGCTGCATGGAGCACATCACGGTTTGTATAAATTCTCTTACCATCAAAACGCATTGGATTTTCGCAATTGTGCCACATCAGTACGACTCGCCCATCTTTTAGCCTGACAAATGAGCATGGCGAATTAGTGCAGTAAAAACCGCTTGGCTTGGCAAGGGACCATGTTTGGCCGCGATCATTTGATGAGCTTTCATACAGCCATCCGGTTTGGGTACGAATAAGCATCCAAAGCGAATTGTCTTTCCTGTCAAGAATGCACGGTTCAACCGCTCCATAGCTGTTGCCGTTGTATGTATTGAAGATCGGGGCAAAAAGTTCGGTCTCATTACGCTTCCATGTCTTTGCGTGGTCGTCGCTTATCAGCACACTGGCGACCATGGGGCCGGTTACTTCTGGTTTAGGCAGTTTGGGGTATTCATGGATACCCAGTATAATTCGTCCGTCCGAAAGCTGGTTGACAGTTCGCAGCGCACCTACACGTCCTTTGTGGATGCATTTGGGAGTACCCCATTTTTTTCTCTGTGGATCGGTCGAGTTCATCCAGACATCGATATTGCGTTTAGTGCCGTCCCGAAAAATAATGAAAAACTGATGTATTTGTCCGTTGCTGTCAAGTAGAGCCTGGCTGGGATGATAGGTTACTCCTGGCACAGCAAATTCTGTGGAAGGATCGCTCCATGTCTGTCCATTATCGTTTGAGGCTATGGACTTAATCGTCTTGTCACCTTTGCTGGCCCAGAAAATTTTCAGGCTGTCATCAGGCAGACGCATGATAGTGGCCTCATTATCCGGAAGAGGAGACACAACTTTCGGTGGTGTTGGCTTTGCTGTTTTCTTAGCTTGCGGCTCAGGGTCGGAGGCTTTGAGCATTTTTCCTTCGGTTTTAATTGTTCCATCTGTCAGCCAGTCCAGGGTGATGCGCATAAAACGCAATTGTCCGGCTTCCATTTCGTAGAACAGGCCTATTGAATCATCAGGAAGTGCCGTCAGGCACGAGTAGGCATAAGCGCCTGGCTTGACGAGTTTGGACCATCTCCAGGTTTTGCCGTTATCTTCGCTTAGGCGAACCGTTCCATTTTTACGGCCTTTTGTGCTGTCGGGATTGGCAAAGACGAGTATTTGTTTTTGACGGTCACGCGGATCGTTAGTTGCGATCAGGCTTGCCATGCAGGTAGGGCAGTTCAGGGCCGGGTCAAATTTGTGAGTGCTCCATGTTTTACCTTCGTCTCGTGATAAAGAGGTCAGTCGTTTTCCTTTGCCGTAGTGGTTGCGTGAGTTTATCAGCCAGCTTTTGTCTGGAAGTTCTACGATCTGCGTTTCTGTGACAGATGTTTTCTTCTCCGACCACGTCTCAGAAAGCTTCCATGTCTTGCCGTGATCGTCACTTGTTATCAGATATGGGGTCATGAGTTTCCTGCTGTCCTCTGTGGTATATATGCAAAAAACAAGCTTGCCCGTACTGGTTTGTATTCCCACACCAGGTGCTGTCCCAAAGAACCTCATCGCAGGAGGTTTGCATTGAGGTGTTATGTCAAAAGGCCTGGACCATGTTTTTCCCTCATCCGTAGATTTGATAAGATGAATCTGACAAGTGTGTCCGTCGAGTCCAGGCTTGCTTTGCGCAATACCTACTCCTTGTCCGAGTGTGTAGAGGCAAATAATTGTCTTTGTGTTTTTATCGTAGACCATTGCGGCGTCAGCGGCACCCCATGGAACTTTATAACCGGCCGGTTTGCCGTAATTGGCAATGATTTGTACGGGACCCCATGTTTGACCGCCATCAAAGCTGCGTCTTATTGCCAGATCAACATTGTTAGGGATGTCGCCGGGGCGGTCCACACGCGCATCGGCTAAAGCTATAAGTGTTCCTTCGGCAGTGCAAAGTAATGATGGAATTCTGTACTGTTTAACACCTGCCAGCCCAGGCTTAAAGACAATAACAGATGCAGGGGGATGTGCTGTGTCAGCCTCAAGAAGGCAGGTGATACTTAGCATGAGTGTAGTGATAATTGTCAGATTACGCATGATGGTTCCTTTACCATGAAAAATTATTTAGCTTACCATCTATCAATATCTTTAAGTGTCAGGCAGGAGCATATTTTAGACTAATCCCGCTTGAAATTCAACATTTATCCGTGGGTAAGTACTTTTAAAATAAGATGTTACATTCGAAATCGCGGACAATTTTTATCCAGACAAACCTACTTAAGTACTTAAGCGATAATAGTCGGTTTTGCTGGAGAAGTCAAATTTTTTTAAAAATTATTTGACAAAGACACCTAATTGCTGATAAGCTACTTAAGTACTTAACTACATAAGTGCGATAGTGCTGATATATCTAGTATGAGTATCTGGCTTGTTTATTAGCTTTATTTTAATGAATCTCGGTTTGTTTTTTCTTATGAATTTAATGAGGTTTTTTCATCAGAAGAAAGGAGGTTGAATAAAGGCGTGATGATTTATTTGTGGGCACAGCTTGCCCCGCAATTGACAATCAATTTTTTATCGGAGGTATTATCATGAAGAAGTGTATTTTATTTTTAATTTTTGCGGCCTTGTCCATGCTGCTTGTTGCAGTACCGGCAATGGCTGCGCCGCTTGGTATCTATGATGCGGGTCCCGCCGGAGGTGGTCCTGCCGATCTGGACCCGGTTCTTCAGGGTTGGGAGGGGTATGAAGTTCTGCTCGGCGACAATGTTTTTGCATTGCAGCCGGATGGCACAACGGGCTATAACGCCTGGCAGATCAACGACATTTACGGCACCGGCAATGCAAATAGTGCTCTTGATGGGCCTTTTCATCGCATTATGCTTGGAGCCGCAGAATTCAAATCGATGTATGACAATGGTTGGGAATTCGAGGTTAGAAGCCGTTGTACTGCAACTTCCTCTTTTGCCGGTTGGGGTCTGACGACTTCCACCGATCCCGGTTGGGGACTTGGCGGACGTGAACGCGTTGGTTATACTATCAATCATGTAGCTGCAAGCAATGCATACCAGATAATTGGCATTGACGGCAGCAATGTTACCCTGGGAACTGATTCTGCCGATTCTATGCATCTGATCAAGTGCGTTGGCGCTGCTCACAGTTCGGAGTATGATTTGTATCTGGATGGAGATCTTATCGGAACGTACGATATTAAAGCTGGCGGCTCTAACAGTTCATTTGATAACAGGGTCGCTTTCATGTCCGGCAGTTCAGGTGGAATAAACAGGGTTAGCAACTGGAACTATGTTCGCCTTGATACAGGTGAATACGGACTCTTTGTTGGTCCTGTCAACGGCGCAGTCTCAGTTTCGCAGAACCAGACTCTCGAATGGCGTGATATCGCTGGAGCTGTTAACTACAACGTCTATTTGTCCACGGACCCTAATGACGTTGATCCATCAATGTCAGGTCCTGCAATGACACCATATAATGTTACAACCAACAGCTATACACCAGCAGCATTGGATGCCGGAACGCTGTACTACTGGCGTGTCGATATCGAACTGGCCGGCCCTACTACCATTGAAGGCGCCGTTAACACGTTCACCACAGGCGGCAAAGGGGCTAATCCGGCACCGGCAGACGCTGCGATTAGCGTAGCAACTGATGCTCTTGTACTTTCATGGGTGGGTGATACTAATGAGACCGATGGCACATGGGACGTATACTTTGGTGATACAAGCCCACCTGCATTCCAGGAAACAGTTACTGCAAACGAGTGGCAGGCACCTGCCCTGACCGATGACACGATCTACTACTGGAAGGTTGAGACTCACAAGATTAGCGATGGAACAGTAAATGCTCTTGGCGATGAATGGTCGTTCACCACTGGTAAGCTGATCGCTCACTGGGATATGGATGATAACTGTGTCGATACGGTCGCAGGCTATACGGGTGCAGTGCTGCATGATGCAACCGAAGCCAAACTCCCATTTGTAGCACCGGACCACAGCAACCCCGGTATATCGGGTGATTGCGTTTTCTTCAGCGGCAACGGTGCTTACACCGTCGATGCTTCAAGCGGTGGTTTCGATGCAATGGACCACGGTATGACCGCTTCATTCTGGGTCAAATGGGATGATACAAGCAGTGGTATGTATCGTGCTAACCAATGGGCCAGGTATATTGGTAGATGTGATGGCTCAAAAAAAGGTTGGGTTATTACTAACAACAATTACTATGGTAATGTCGCAACTGAAGTAGATGGTTCACGAAAAACCGATGGCGGCTGGATAGCTGATGGTCAGTGGCACCACATTGCATTCACATTTGACAGCACCCAGAAGACTCTATATATCGATGGAGAACTTGATACACAACATGCCGATGCAGGTCCTATCGCCACCGAGGCATTGGATCTTAGAATGGGTGATTACTTTTACGGTAATCTTGACAGAGGCGTGTACAGAGGCTCTATGGATGAAGTCAGACTCTACAGCAGAGCGCTCAGTGCCGATCAGGTAGCAGCACTTGCTTCAATCGGTAATTTCGCTACGGTTCCGACTCCTGAAGATGGCGAACGTGACGTTGCGTCTGACACCACTTTGGCCTGGTCTCCCGGCGTTGATGCTGCCGTTGCCAGCCAGATGCTTTACTTCGGTACCACAGAAGACTTCTCTGATGCAACTTCATACGCACTGGGTAGCGCTATTGCAGCTTATGACATCGTTGCTACTCTGGGTTCTACACTTGAGCCTGGCGAGACGTACTTCTGGAGAGTTGATACTCTTGATGCTACTGACGAAGTCATTCGCCAGGGCGAAACCTGGAGTTTCACCATCAAGGCTCTGCCTGGCGATGTTAACGGGGATAAAATTGTTAACCTCGATGACTTTCAGGATATGGCAGGTGCGTGGCTGGATGATTCCATGACCCTCATTGATCCTAATTTTGTTGTTCTTGATCCCGCAGCTGGTCTCACTACCGCCGATGTGGATCCTAACAGTGCAGGGATTTACTTCAACAGCTTTGGCCCTCCGCTCTACGGTGCCAGCTATATGAGCGTAATACCTACGACAGCCGGAGATGCGGCATTTACTCCAACAGTTACCAATTCCCTGCTCTATAGCTATGACGCAGGTGATGGCGGTCCTACAGGTGCTTACGTCCTGAACAACCAGGTAGGCTTCTATCTGGAATTCAAACAATTGGCCATTAGCGATTGGAATGATTTTGACACTGTCACTTTCTGGGTCAAGCCAACCGATATGGATGGCGTCACCAACAGCAGCAGAATCCAGATGAGACTGCTTGCCGATAATGGCGACGGAACTAGATGGGTACCGAACTGGCTGGCTGCGCCAGATGATGACGATGCCCAGCTATGGTCAACTCAAACCGGCAAATGGACCAAGATCACCAAGGCTATTGGTGATGACTGGGATGACATCTATGGTCTCGGCATCTGGTTCGGATGCGGCACTGGTCCCGCAACCATCGAGATCGCTGACATCGTGCTGAGTCTTGAAGTCGATGCGATCGATCCTTCATGTTGGAACGGTGTAACATTGTCAACAGTTGATGTCAATGAAGACTGTATCGTAAATCTGCTTGATTATGTCATTCTGGCAGAAGACTGGTTGGTGGATGTCAATTAATCCATCAGGGTTAATAGTTTAACCTCCCACACTTATCCATGGGTTCCCGAATCGGGGCCCATGGGTTTTTTTTGTAAGTATACCCTGAAGGGTATAATATCGATATTTTTGACCATAGCTTCTGCTTTGGAGTTTAATGGAACAATGTAGATATTAATAAGAGCGGAATTGTAATATTTTGATGCGTAAAATGCCAAGTGCAACTCTGGAATTATAAAATACTGGTATTTTAGGGAAATAAATTGGTTTTGAGGTGTCCCATTGACGCTTAACAAGCTCAGTTTGGTTATCTTTTCGATTTTTAATTATGTTTTATTTTAAAAATTAGTTGACAAAGATTACTAATTGCCGTAAACTACTTAAGTACTTAACTACGTAAGCATGGCAATGATAATATAAGTGAGTATCTGGTTTATTTAGTGGCTTAATTTTAATAAAACCTGTTTTGTTTTTTTCTTATACACTTATGAGGTTTATTTATGACTGATAACATTGAAAGCAATCCTGCCGCGACGCATCTGTCAATGAACGATATTCTTGAGACCGTTCATTTTAGAGTCAGAAATAAACACAGCAATAACCGTTTGTCCGATGCTGTTTATGAGCATATTCTTAAAGAGCTGGTATTCCCGGATGGCCAGGATCAATTACAGATCGGCAGCAAAATCACTGAATCGATGATCGCAACTGACTTGCGAGTCAGTAACGGTCCCGTGCGTGACGCGATGGCACGACTTCGCAGAGAGGGCTGGATCATCACGCTTCATAACAGGGGTTCATATGTTGTAGATTTTACCCTCCCTGAAAACAGCAGGGAGATATATAAGTTCCGTCTTAGTGTCGAAGCCGGGGCATTTTATACTCTGGCTGAAACTATAACTGACGAGCAGCTCAACGAACTTAAATCCTGCACAATGGACACAGAAAGGGCCGTTGGGCAAGGAGATTTGGCTGCTTATCGAAAAGCTGATGCTGAGTTTCATCTGAAAGTCCTTGAGATGGCAGGCGGTCGAAGCCTGCGAGATTTGGCAGCGCCTAAGTTTTTGCAATGGTTCGCTGTCTCAAGGCTCATCCTGAAAGATATGTTTAACGATGATAGAAATATTTTAAGTAAACCTTCGGGTTCGCATGAAGATCTGTGCCAATTGCTTGCAAATCATGACGGTACCGGCGCGGCAGAGTTGATCACGCATCATTGCAGTTATGTTGCTCAGTTACTGGGCATTGAGGAGTAATATTAATGGATCAATACAAAGTATTATTGTCGTAACTGAGCTTATGACGGCATGACAGAAAGGATGCTAAGAGCGTGGTGAATGGATGAGGCGATGTGATGGCGGCAGTTAGTTTTCTGTCCGACATGGTAATTAAGGGTGGATGTTTTCATTAATTTTTTGGAAAGGATAGAAAGATGAAAAAGATTATTATGTTAACTGTGCTTATGTTCTTTGTAGGCACCAGCATGGTTCAGGCAGATATTGGCGCAACCAAGGACACGCTTGAAAAAGTTTACGATGCGGATGCGGTTCTGGGAGGCGCTGATGGCTGGGCGCAGGTCGCCAACGCTGCCGACAGAGTCGATTTCTACAAGAATGCTGAAGAATATCTGGAATATGCCACCAATGTTACCGGTGGTGGATGCTGGATGCAGCAGGCGGCTGCTGGCAGTTATTGGATGGCTAATGTTACCAATACCATAAGCTGGACAATCGAAGTCAGTATAAAAATGTCAACACCAGAGGCAGGTGTAACCCATGATGTTGCTATGTGGGCCGATGCCAATGGCAAGGGCACTATTTATGCAATAAGAGATACTGGCTCAGCAATACTTTACGCTGACTCGACTAATTCTTATGACAACACCGATGCGTTCCACAAATTCCGTATTGCTCTTGATGTAGACGCTAATTTAATCTACGTCTGGCGTGACGGTGAATTGCTGGAAACATATGCGCCAAGTAATCCCGGCGGTGCACAGCGTCTGATTTTTGGCGATTGTTCGAGTGCAATAATATCCGGCACTGTTCAATACGAATATTTCGCAATTGATGCGACCGGTGCATATCCGCCACCAACAGATAAGGCTCAAGGTCCTACGCCCGACAATGGAGAACCTCTGTATGACAGAGACGATGACCTGTCCTGGAATGCACCGGATCTGGGTACTGTAGATCATTATGTATTGAACTTGCGTGCAAATGATCCTAACTGGTTCGATACTGCCAACAATACTGTTGTAGATCCTGCAACTTCGCCACACGAACCAGGTACTCTGGAATTTGATACTGAATATTTCTGGCGTGTGGATGTTGTCACTGCCACAGATACCGTTGAAGGCAGTACATGGTTATTTACCACTGCACCTGCGAATCCAGTTGTTCTTACCGATCCAGCAGGCATGACTGTTGCTGCAGGCCACCCGGCTAATCTCTTCATTGAACATCTCAATGGTGCCAGTTTCCAGTGGTATCAAGATGGTGTTCCTGTTCCTGGCGAGACTGCTACTACTTTGGATATTGCATCTGTACAACTTGGCGATGAAGGTCTGTATCACTGCGTTGTAATGAATGCTGCTGAACCGGATGGTGTTGCTTCTGCTAAAGGCCTGCTTATGACCAGGCGTCATGTAGCAGCATGGCAGTTCGAAAACAACCTTGCAGAAGATGGCGGCGTTCTGATCGGTCAGATGGCCAAGCATGTTCAGGAAGTAGATGGAACTGGTGCTGGTGTCGTAGATGAAAATGGTGATCCTGTCCTTGTCGATCTTTCCGCAGAAGCAGATCCTAATTATGTCGCTGGTTATCATGGTCAGGGTATCGAATTCTTCGGTGATAAGGAACATGTATTGGTTCCCGGCACTGAAGAGGCCTTTGATTTTTATCCTCAGGGTTTGACCGCATCGGTATGGGTCAAAGCCACTGGCGGTATGGGAACTTTTTCTGCTATGGTTTCCAAGATGTTCAACAGTGCAACTTCCAGCGTTGACAGGGGTTGGGTTTTGAATCATCGAAATTCGACCGGTCTTCCTCGCACCCAGATCATGCAGTGGGGTTCGATGGATGGTCCTGCCCTGTTCCCAAATGAATTTGGCACAAACCAGAACCTTCATGATGGAAACTGGCATCAGGTTGTCCTGACCTTCGAAAAAGCCGTTTATTATGAAGATACCGACGAGTACAGACAGCAAGGCCGTATCTATGTCGATGGCGGCGGTGTCAAATACGTCGATGGTTCAGCGGTATGGTATCGCACTATTGCTTCCAGTACAGGTGAGCCTCTTACCTGTCCGGACGTTCCGCTAATGATCGGTATCGATGAACTCGGTGGCGGGGGCGGCATTATTGGTGTTATCGATGACGTCAACATCTGGAGTTATCCGCTGACAGCAGACGAAGTTGCTGCTTTGTATCAGCAGGATGTTCCTGGAGCTATCTGTGTTGACCTTGAAGGATTGGAATTTGACACCAATAATGACTGTGTCATCAATCTCGAAGATTTTGCGGTATTCGCTGCTACATGGCTGAACAACAGAATTGTGGAATAATCCTAATAATCGCAATCTATGAATGGCAACATGGTTTCAGGTTTATAAAAGAATGTTCACACTCCTCCTATAGGGATGATCGCTCTTTGGGGCGATCATCTCTCTGCCAGTCAGCAGTATAATGCTGACTGGCAGAAGGGTGGGATTTACTGTGGTGTTGACAGATAAATATATTGGGAAAAAACAAGAATGATAATAAATATTCAGAACATGTTTGCGGTTATGATCTGCGTTCCGGCAGTTCTGTCAGTCAATA